>JAEUMW010000154.1 GCA_016791345.1 Betaproteobacteria bacterium
ACAGCACCGCGCTCGACCGGTCCCCTGGGTCGGGCAAATCCGGCGATCGCCATGCACCAGCCGTGGGCGCACGGTGCCTGCCGTGCGACGCGACGGTGCATGCCATAGGGATACATCGGCGGGCAACCCGTTCTTCCCTGCAACGCAGCAACTCCCGAACGCGTTGTCCCGTGCGGCCTGCGGGCTTCGCGGCCGACGGAACTCGGGCTTTGCCGCGTTACGCGCACGGATTTTGCCGAAGCCAAGCATTCCCCTGCGTAGGCCAAAGGACAATAAAGGAGCAGCATGGATCAGCGTACCAGCACGCCCGCTGCCGAGCGTTTGCCCGGCGAGACACCGATTCTCACGCGCGAGGCGATCGAGCGCGAGTTTCTCGATCACCTCTTTTACATGCAGGGCAAGTTCCCCGCGCTGGCAACGAAACGCGACTACTACATGGCGCTTGCCTACGTCGTGCGCGATCACCTGCTGCATCGCTGGGTGAGCACCGCTGCTGCCTACACCAAACAGCGCTCGCGCACCGTCGCCTATCTCTCGGCCGAGTTCCTGATGGGACCGCACCTTGGCAACAACCTGGTGAACCTCGGCATCTACGACCTGGTGAAGAGTGCGGTTGCCGGGCTCGGTCTCAACCTCGACGAGTTGTTGCAGGAGGAGCAGGAACCCGGTCTCGGCAACGGCGGCCTCGGGCGACTCGCCGCCTGCTTTCTCGATTCTCTCGCCACGCTCGAGATCCCAGCCCTTGGCTACGGCATCCGCTACGAGTTCGGCATCTTCGACCAGGACATCGTCGACGGCTGGCAGATGGAGAAGACGGACAAGTGGCTGCGCTTCGGCAATCCCTGGGAGCTGGTAAGGCCGGAGTGGGGGCAGGAAGTACGGCTGGGCGGTTACACCGAACACTTCACCGACGAGCGCGGCAAGAGCCGCGTGCGCTGGGTTCCGCACCGCGTCGTGCTCGGAATTCCGTATGACACGCCGATCCTCGGGTATCACAACAACACCGCCAACACGCTGCGCCTTTGGCGTGCCGAAGCACCGGAGTCCTTCGACTTCGCCGTCTTCAACCGTGGCGACTACTACGGAGCGGTGAATCAGAAGGTCGTCTCGGAGAACCTGACCAAGGTGCTCTATCCAAATGACGAAGCGCTGCAGGGCAAGGAGCTCAGGCTCGAGCAGCAGTATTTCTTCGTCTCGTGTTCACTGCAGGACATGCTGCGCATCATGCGCGGACAAGGGTTGCCGCTCGATCAGTTTCCGGACAAGTTCGCGGTGCAGCTCAACGACACACACCCGGCCATCGGTGTGGCGGAACTCATGCGCCTGCTGGTCGACGAGCACGACGTGCCGTGGGACAGCGCCTGGGACGTGACGCGCCGCACCTTCGCCTACACCAATCACACACTGCTGCCGGAGGCGCTCGAACGCTGGCCGCTCGGCATGTTCCGGAAGGTGCTGCCGCGCCATCTCGAGATCATCTACGAGATCAACGCGCGCTTTCTCGACGAGGCACGCATCCGCTTCCTGGGGGATGCAGCGTGCATCGGGCGGCTCTCGCTCATCGAAGAAAGCGGCGAGCGCTACGTGCGCATGGCGCATCTCGCCTGTGTCGGCAGCCATACCATCAACGGTGTTGCCGAACTGCACTCCGAGTTGCTGAAGGAAGACGTGCTGCACGACTTTCACGAGCTGTGGCCGAACAAGTTCGACAACAAGACCAATGGTGTCACGCCGCGACGCTGGATGGCGCTCGCCAATCCGCAACTCGCGGGACTCATCACCGAAGCGATCGGGGACGGCTGGGTGAAGGACCTCGAACAACTCGGCCGGCTCGAGCCGTTTGCAACCGACGCGGTGTTCCGCGAGCACTGGCGGGGCGTCAAGCGCGCCAACAAGCTGCAGCTTGCAAACCTCATCGGCCCGCGTGTGGGTGTTGCGATCGATCCTGATTCGATGTTCGACGTTCAGGTGAAGCGCATCCACGAGTACAAGCGCCAGCATCTGAACATCCTCCATGTGATCGCGTTCTACCTGCGGCTGAAGGCCAATCCGAACCTCGACGTGCCGCCGCGCACCTTCATATTCGGCGGCAAGGCGGCACCCGGCTATCACATGGCCAAGCTCATCATCAAGCTCATCACGTCGGTGGGCGATGTCATCAACCGCGACCCTGTCATTGGCGACCGTGTTCGCGTCGTGTTCGTGCCCAATTTCAACGTGAGCACGGGTCAGCGCATCTATCCGGCGGCGGACCTCTCGGAGCAGATCTCGACTGCCGGCAAGGAAGCCTCGGGAACCGGCAACATGAAGTTTTCCATGAACGGCGCGCTGACGATCGGCACCCTCGACGGTGCGAACATCGAGATCCGCGAGGAGGTGGGATCGGAGAATTTCTTCCTGTTCGGTCTCACGGCGCAGGAAGTGGTCGCGCTCAAGTCGCAAGGGTACCGACCGCGTGACTACTACGAGGCAGATCCCGAGTTGCGCGAGGTGATCGACCTCGTCCGTGACGGGTTCTTCGCACGCGGCGATCGCGAGTTGTTCCGACCGCTGGTGGACGGGCTTCTCCATGCGGACCCTTATTTCGTGCTGGCGGACTTTGGGGCGTATTCGGATTGCCAGCAGGATGTGAGCACGGCGTATCAGGACCGCGACGACTGGGCGCGCCAGGCAATTCTCAACTGCGCGCGCTCCGGCAAGTTCTCGTCCGACAGGACCATCCGCGAGTACTGCAGCGACATCTGGCACATCGATCCCGTGCCGGTGCGCCTTCTTTCGCAGGACGAGGTCAAGGCGGGGTTTCTGCAGTAACGCGGCGCGCACCTGCTGGCGATCCGTCGCGGTGCACAGGCACCAAACGAGGGCGGGGAAGCGTGTTCCGAGATTGCGCGGATGCGCCCGCGGCGATCGGGTGAAAAGCCTGGAAGCCCTGTGCTGTCAGGCAGTTGCGCGCGCGCCGGGACGGCACCGCGGGGCACAACAGTTCGGCACGGATCCTGCGCAAAGGAAGGTCGGGCCCATCCCCCGACCCGTCTTCCCATGACCAAGAGACTGCGTGCCGTAGACCCCGAGCAGGTAACGATCCACGAGATCTCGCAGGCAATTCGGGCTGCATCGGGACTCGACAAGACGCTGGGCACGGTGGTCGATGTTCTGTCGAAGCGATTCGGTGTGGAGCAGGCCATGATCACGCTCGTCAGCCCCTCGGGGGAACTCGAGCTGGTTGCATCCTCGATCGGCTTCGATGACGATGCCGTGCGCGAGCGGCGAGAGGAAGGCGGCGCGTCGCGCCCCCCGATGTCGCTGGTGGGCGTCCCCATCAAAGCCTACGGGCGCGACCTTGGCGTGCTGAGCTGTGCGCGCCGGCGCGGCGAGCCCTATGGCACGTTCCAGCAGGACGTGCGACTGCTGTCGATCGTGGCACAACTCATCGGCGAGGCAGTCAGCCTCTCGGAAACCGGGCCGGCACTCGGTCGCGGTTCGTCCTCGTCCGAATCCCAGCACGTTCACTGAGTCGTTCGGTCTCTTTCTCCTGCAGGTCGCTTGCAGTACCGCCCGCGAAGTTCGCTGAACCCAACGCGGGGTGATGCTGCATCCCGCAGTGTCCTGCCCGCAGCCGGAAACTCTTGGGGGAGTGCCCCGTGCTGGCCGGGAGCCGAGTGTCGTTTCCGGCTACACTTGCGGCACGGCTCACCATGGAACGCACCGAACGCTTCTACCGCATTCAGCAACTCCTGCACGATCGCCGTGTCGTGCCGTTCTCGGTATTTCTCGAGAAGCTGGAGGTGTCACGCGCGACAGTGAAGCGCGACCTTGAGTACCTGCGCAACCGGATGAATGCCCCCATCGCGTGGGACCGCGAGGCCCGGGGATATCGTTTGACGGCGCCGGAAGCGGGAGGCGGGCAGTACGAATTGCCGGGCCTCTGGTTCAATGCCTCCGAGATTCATGCGCTGCTCACCATGCAGCACCTGCTCGCGCACATCGA
Organism: Betaproteobacteria bacterium; assembly: GCA_016791345.1. Classification (NCBI taxonomy): domain Bacteria; kingdom Pseudomonadati; phylum Pseudomonadota; class Betaproteobacteria; species Betaproteobacteria bacterium. The sequence goes on from JAEUMW010000154.1 coordinate 3,989, forward strand.
GCCGGGAATTCTCGCGCCGCAGTTGGAACCGATCGCCGTGCGTCTGCGTATGCTGCTGGGCAGCGCCGATCATTCCGCCGAGGAAGTGCAAAGGCGCGTGCGCATCCTCGGCATGGCGGCACGGCGGTTCGGACG
>JAEUMW010000155.1 GCA_016791345.1 Betaproteobacteria bacterium
TCGATCTCGCCTTCGACGATATCCTTGATCAGAACCGGCGCTCCGGCGCTGCGCAGTTCATCGATCATGATTCTCAACCGGTCCAGGGCTTCGAGATTGCCGCTGCTGCGCTTGCGCTCGTTCGGCCCGCTCTTTTCCTGAGCCGTCAGACGCGCTTTCTCAAGCGCCTGCTTGTACAGATCGCCGTACCGCATGTTGAAGGTTTCCTAAAAGTCGGCGTGTTGAAAAAACAGGGTCGTTGCCTCCGGCAAACCTGACCGCCGGACCCACTGCCACTCCCCCGCCGTGTGTGCAAAGCCCACCGAAAAAAGCTGGCGGGCCCTGGACGATCGATGGCGTCCGAAACGCTTGCGTTTGCCACGCGTGTTGTTCCGTACTGATCTTCACGTGATACCGGAACAGCTCACATCACTATTGCGGTGTGCGCCCATTAGCTTAGTGCGAGTGTCGCCGCAAAACAACAAAATCGATAAAAATCTAATGACAACGTCGCGTTTCGAATGTTCGATGCGAGATTGACCTTAGCAACCAATGCGCCACTTAAAGTTTAAGTATTAATATCAATACTATATTTTCATGCGTTAAACTTTCTTCTAACTTATCGCTGTCGCTTGTCGGCGACATCGACTGTCGGCCCGCGTCAACCGTCCGTCGTTTGCCTAAGACGATGCCCCATGCATAGAATGCACGCTCCAATCCCGTCTCCCGGAGGAGCGACATGAAGCAGGTGATGAGCTGGGCAATCGTGGCTGGATTCGCGACGCTTATGGGCGCGGGTGCCGCTTATGGCGCGGAAGGGGCGACCCCGCAGCAGCAGCGTATGACCGACTGCAACAAGACCGCCGGCGAGAAGGGATTGAAGGGCGATGAGCGCAAGCAGTTCATGAGCGCCTGCCTGAGCGGGAAGGGCGGTGACGCCACGCCCGCCGCCGGGTCCACTCAGCAGGAGAAGATGAAGACCTGCAACGCGGAAGCCGGCAAGCAGAATCTGAAGGACGACGACCGCAAGAAATTCATGAGCAGCTGCCTGAGCGGCGGCTGATCCCCGCTGCCCTGCCGCTATCTTTCCAGCGGTTCGATGCGGTCGCCCGTCACGCGCACCCGCTGGCCGGTTTGCGCAGCGGGGCGCTGGTCGACGAGCACGACTCCCTGAGTGCCGTCCTTGTAGAAGATGGTGACCTCGTAGCGGACGCGGATCACGTCCTGCTCGGTGTCGTTGCTGAAAAGCGAGCCGACGACGCCTGTCCAGTTACTGGACGACATACCGCGCTCCTTGAGCTCGCGGACCAAGCCCACGGTCCCGATCCGCGAGGTCTCGGTAGGAGGCGCTGCCTGCTTCGAAGCGGCGGCGTCGGCAGGCGGTGACGCCGGCTTCTGCGGGGGCTGACTACAGCCGGCAAACAGGATTGCAACAAGCAGCAACGCAGCGGTGAGGTCGGCTCGCATCCATGCAACCTGCCACAGTGCGAAGCCTTGGTAAAGGTGGGGCTATCCTGCCCCGGTGCCGGACAGCCCTACCGGGCACGCAACGCCGGTGCCGCCGAGACCGCAGTAACCGGCGGGATTCTTCGCGAGATACTGCTGGTGATAGCCTTCCGCGTAGTAGAACTCGGGAGCCGGCTGGATCTCGGTGGTGATCGCCCCATAAGCGTGCTGCGCCAGCCGCTGACCGTAAGCGTCGCGCGAGGCTTGCGCCGCCTCCAGTTGCTCGGGGCCGTAGGTGAAGATCGCCGAACGGTACTGCGTGCCGACGTCGTTGCCCTGGCGCATGCCCTGCGTCGGATCATGCGACTCCCAGAACACCTTGAGCAGCGCATCGAAGCTGACGACCGCCGGGTCGTAGACGACGAGCACGGCCTCGGTGTGCCCGGTGCGGCCGCTGCAGACTTCGTCGTAGGTCGGATTCGGCGTCAGACCTCCGGCGTACCCCACCGCTGTCGTGTACACACCCGCCACGTTCCAGAACTTGCGCTCCGCACCCCAGAAGCAGCCGAGCGCGAACACCGCCTGCTCCAGTCCGGCGGGAAACGGCGGCTTGATCGGGTGGCCGTTCACGAAGTGACGATCGGGAACGGCAAGCGGCGTGCTCCGGCCCTTGAGCGCGTGCTCGGGCTTGGGAAGCGTGGTCTTGGTGCCGAACATGAACATGGTCTGCCCCCAGCGCTGTGGTTTTCCGGGAACCTGCGCGGGCCGCTTCGCCCGGCGCAGAAAGGGAAACCCGGCTGCGTGTACAGCGGCCCCACGCAGCACAGCCTGAGATCGGCAGAACGCCTCCAGGTTCAGCCGAATGCGCCGGCTCTTTAGAGACGCCTCGCGGCTTCCAGCGCCAGCGGGGTCAGCCCCTCCCCGCCCGCGCTTACGTGCGCCACCAGCCGCTCCCGCATCCGCGGATCCCAGAAGCGCGTGAGGTGTACCGTCACTCCCTTCACGGCTTCTTCGTGGTCGGGCTCCGCCTGGAAGAAACCCGCAATGCTGTTGGCCATCTTGACGAGACGCTCGGGATCCATGTTTCTGCCTCAGCTTTGAAGTCGTGCTGCATGCGTGTACGCCGTCTGCCGGCCCTCGCGCGCAAAGCCAACCAGAGTAACCCTGGCCGCCTGCGCCTGCCGGATGGCAAAGGCAGTCGGGGCGGAGATGGCGGCGAGCAGCGGAATGCGGGCCGTGGCCGCCTTGTGCACCATCTCGTAACTGGCACGGCTGGTGACGACGACGAATCCCGCGGACGCATCGGTCCGGGCGCGGGCGAGTGCCCCGATCACCTTGTCGAGCGCGTTGTGTCGACCGACATCCTCGCGCAGGCACTGCAGATTGCCCTCCGCATCGGCCCAGGCCGCGGCGTGAACCGCGCCCGTGATGCGGTTGAGCTCGGGCGCGTGCCCGACAGCCACGACGGCCCGCTGCACGGCATCCGCCCGGAACTGCACGGCAGCGTCGACACTCGGCACTGGACGCAGCGCGTTTTCCAGCATCTGCTCGCCGCAGAGCCCGCAACCTGTCGCGCCCGCGAGATTCTTCTGCCGCCCCGACAAGGCCTCCGAGCGAGATTTCGGCACGCTCACGTACACGGAATAGCCCTGCGCTTCCGGCACGACTTCAACGCCGCCGATCTCGTCGGCCGAGGCGACCACACCCTCGCTCAGGCTGAAGCCGAAGGCGAAATCCTCGAGGTCGAGCGGGGAAGCCAGCATCACCGCAAACGGATGGCCGTTGTAGACGAACGCAACAGGGACTTCCTCCGCCACCTCGTCGCGTACGCACCTGCGGGCGTCCGCAGTGACTCGCTCCGCCTCGACCGTCAAGTGGGCGGATCCCAGGCTCATCAGGCCGCAGTCGCTCATGGCCTACGACGCAACCTGCGCATTGTCGAGCAGCTCGCGCTGATGCTCGCTGAAGCTGCGGAAGCGCTTCTGCCACTCGGAGGGCTGGGTCACGCTCTCGAC
>JAEUMW010000156.1 GCA_016791345.1 Betaproteobacteria bacterium
GCCAGCGTGGGCTTTCCCGCTGATGCACGTCGGCTTCGCCTTGCTCGTTGCCCTCACCTTCTGGCTGGTGCCGCCGCGGTCACGCCGGCGCGATCACTGACGGCCGGGTGGCTCCGCGATTCCTCGTCACGCGAGCGTGTCCGCCCAGATGTTGACCGCCCAGTCGTCGCCGTAGTCCTTCTCCTGGGCGCTGGGTTTCGCTGACAGACCGCCGGCGCCCTCCACCGGAAGCAACGTCTTCTTCACCGGGTCGAAGCGATAGACGGCCGTGATGTGCACGGCTTCCGTGGCGCTGACCCAGCTGTAGCAGGTGTTGGAGATCACCGGGCTGGGATTGACGGGGCTGCCGGTCAGTTGCGCGACGATCGCGCTCGCCGCGATCTTGGCGTGATTGTTGGCCATGCTGGCGGACTTCGGCATTGCCTGGGCGGCGAGCGTCGCGTCCCCCAGAACATGGACACCGGCTACCGCGGCCGACTCCATGGTCTGCCAGTTGACGCCACACCAGCGATTGTTCGCGGTGACGAGCTTGGTCCGCACGGCAATGCTGCCGGCGCGCTGGGACGGAATGACGTTCACGACATCGCCGCGGAACGTGTCGAACTCGGTCTTGACCGTCAGCGTCTTCGCGTCAACATCCTTGACTTCCTGATTGGGGTGGTAGTCGATGATGCCCGGATAGAGCTCCTTCCAGGCCGCAACGAAGAGCCCCTTCTTGGAGACGATGTCCGGATTGGCGTCGAGGATCAGCACCTTCGACTTCGGCTTGGCTTGTCTGAAGTAATACGCCACCTGCGACGCTCGCTCGTACGGACCGGGCGGGCAGCGGTAGGGCGCCTTCGGTATCGAAAGGACGAAGGTGCCACCGTCCGGCATCGCCTCCAGCTGCCTGCGCAACGCCACCGTCTGCGCGCCGGCCTTCCATGCGTGGAGAAAGACCTTCTGCGCGTCCTCGCGGGCCAGAGCGGGAATGTCCTCGTAGATGAAGTCGATGCCGGGTGCGACGATGACCCCGTCGTAAGAGAGCGCCTCGCCGCCCTTGAGTTGTGCCCGCTTCCCGTCGGGGTCGATCGCAACGACCTCGTCGCGGATGAGCCGGACGCCGTAGTCGCCGAGCGTCTCGCGACTGAGGGTGAGCGATTCGATGGTGCGTGACCCGCCGAGGACCAGGTTGGAAAGCGGACACGACACGAACTGCGCACTCGGCTCCACCAGAATCACCTCGATGCGTTTCTCGCTCCACATGCGGATGTACTTGGCGGCGGTCGCCCCGCCGAAGCCGCCACCCACGACGACGACTCGGCCGACCGGCTTCTGTGAGCCCGCGGTCGCACAGCCGGAAAGCCATGCGGGAACCATGCTGCCCGCCAGGCTGGCACCCGCCAGGCCGAGAAATCTGCGTCGCGAAGAAAACTGGTTCATGGCTGCCTCACCTTCTCTTCTGTGAAGCGAAGAACGCGGCGATCAACTGGTACTGCTCGTCGGTATAACCCTTCGCGATCTGCGTCATGATGGTCGCCGGGCGGCTGCCGTCGCGAAAGTCCTGCATCTGTTTCACGAGATATTCCTTCGGCTGGCCCGCCAGATGCGGAAGGCGGCCCCCGGCGCTCCAGCCGTCGGTGCCGTGGCAGATGGCACAGGCCGCCGCGAGGTCGCGCCCGGTGTCGGGTGTCGCAGGTTTCGGGTCGTCGGCAAAAGCCGGGCACGCGATGGCACACAACGACGCCATCGCGAAAAAGAGTCGCTTCATCGATGCGCTCCGCGGAATCGGGTTATCGAGAGCCGCTACGGCGGCTATCTGAGTGTCCCGTGGGGCCCTCCCCGCCGTCAAGGCAGTAGCGGGAATAAGCTAATGGAAAGGCGTGCAGCCAGCAAAGAGAAAGGCCGCCTCACGGCGGCCTTTCGCGGCGATACCGAACCGGACTGTCAGGTGTCAGGTCACGACTTCCTCTGGCTCCTCGGCAAAGATGAGCCGGATGGCGTCGTTATCGTCTATGTCCACCGTGACCGACCCGCCGTTCGCCAGTCGGCCGAACAGGAGCTCGTCCGCCAGCGCGCTGCGGATGGTGTCCTGGATCAGCCGCGCCATCGGGCGCGCACCCATCAGCGGATCGAAGCCGCGCTCGGCGAGGTAGGCCTTCAGCTCGGCCGTAAAGCTCACGTCCACCTTCTTCTCGTGCAACTGGCTCTCGAGCTGGATCAGGAACTTGTCGACGACCCGCAGAATGACGTCGCGACTGAGGGGCGCGAACGAGATGATGGCGTCCAGCCGATTCCGAAACTCGGGCGTGAACATGCGCTTGATGTCCGCCATCTCGTCGCCCGAGTGCGCAGCCTCGGTAAAGCCGATGGTGGACTTGGTCAGCGTCTCGGCTCCCGCATTGGTGGTCATGATGATCACGACATTGCGGAAATCTGCGCGGCGCCCGTTGTTGTCCGTGAGCGTGCCGTGGTCCATCACCTGCAACAGGATGTTGAAGACATCCGGGTGCGCCTTCTCGATCTCGTCGAGCAGCAGGACCGAGTAGGGGTGCTTCGTGATCGCTTCCGTCAGCAACCCACCCTGGTCGAAGCCCACATATCCCGGCGGCGCCCCGATCAGCCGCGACACCGCGTGCCGCTCCATGTACTCCGACATGTCGAAGCGGATCAACTCGATGCCCATGATGTAGGCGAGCTGCCGAGCCACCTCGGTCTTGCCGACGCCGGTCGGGCCCGAGAAGAGGAAATTGCCGATCGGCTTCTGCGGATTGCCGAGACCGCTGCGCGCCATCTTGATGGCGGCAGCCAGCGCATCGATGGCCTTGTCCTGGCCGAAGACGACGGCTTTCAGATCGCGCTCCAGCGTCTTGAGCGCGGTGCGGTCGTCGGTGGAGACGCTGTGCGAAGGAATGCGGGCGATCTTGGCGATGATCTCCTCGATCTCGTGCTTGCCGATGACCTTGCGCTGCTTGCCGCGTGGCAGAATGCGCTGCGCTGCGCCGGCCTCGTCGATCACATCGATCGCCTTGTCCGGCAGATGACGGTCGTTGATGTAGCGTGCGGACAGTTCCGCCGCCGCCGACAGCGCCGTGGCGGTGTACTTCACGCCATGGTGCGCCTCGAAGCGCGACTTGAGGCCGCGCAGGATCGACACCGTCTCTTCCACGGATGGCTCGGTAACGTCGATCTTCTGGAACCGCCGCGAAAGCGCGTGATCCTTCTCGAACACGCCGCGGAATTCGTTGTAGGTCGTCGCCCCGATGCACTTGAGCTGTCCGCTGGAGAGCGCCGGCTTCAGCAGGTTCGACGCGTCGAGCGTGCCGCCCGATGCTGCACCGGCCCCGATCAGCGTGTGAATCTCGTCGATGAAGAGAATCGCGTTGGGATTGTCGACCAGCTGCTTGAGGACCGCCTTCAGCCGCTGCTCGAAGTCGCCGCGATACTTGGTTCCCGCCAGCAGCGCGCCCATGTCGAGTGCATACACCTGCGCGCGCCGCAGGATCTCGGGAACATCGCCTTCGATGATGCGGCGTGCCAGCCCTTCCGCGATTGCCGTCTTGCCGACGCCCGCCTCGCCCACCAGCAGCGGGTTGTTCTTGCGACGGCGGCAGAGTGTCTGGATGACGCGCTCCAGCTCCCGCTCGCGCCCGATCAGGGGATCGATCTTCCCCGCGACCGCCAGCGCGTTGAGATTGATGGTGTAAGTTTCGAGCGCGCCGCCCGCGGCGTTCTCCTGCTCCGCTTCGCCTTCGGATTCCGCCTTCGCCTGACTCGCCTGCGGCACCTTGCTGATGCCATGCGAGATGAAGTTGACCACATCGAGGCGGGTCACGCCCTTCTGGTGCAGGAAGTAGACGGCGTGAGAATCCTTCTCGCCGAAGATGGCGACCAGCACGTTGGCACCGGTGACCTCCTTCTTGCCGGAGGACTGGACGTGCAGGATGGCGCGCTGGATGACACGCTGGAACCCCAGCGTCGGCTGCGTATCGACGTCGTCGCGCGTGAGCGTGGGCGTGTGCTCGACCACGAACTCGGCCAGTTGCTTGCGCAGATCGTCGATGTCGACCCCGCATGCACGCAGCACCTCGGAAGCGGAGGGATTGTCGAGCATGGCGAGCAGCAAGTGCTCGACGGTAATAAACTCATGCCGCTTCTGGCGTGCTTCCATGAACGCCATGTGCAGACTGACTTCGAGTTCCTGCGCGATCATCCTACGTTTCCTCCATCACGCATCTTAGCGGGTGTTGGTGCTGCCTAGAATACGCCGTGACCTGCTCCACCTTGGTGGAGGCGATGTCCCTCGGGTAGACACCGCAGACCCCCATCCCCTCTCTGTGAACTTTGAGCATGATCTGGGTGGCCTGTTCACGACTCATGGAAAAAAACGTCTGCAGCACAACGACGACGAAGTCCATCGGCGTGTAGTCGTCGTTGAGCAACAGCACCTTGAACAGGGGCGGAGGCTTGACCCTGCTCTTCTTGGTTTCGAGAACCGTGCCTTCGCGATTTCCAGAAGCCATCGTTCCAAGTGATCGCGACCCTAGGGTTTGACGCCACTAATTGTTGCACCCGCCCGAAATTTTGCAAGTGCAAATTCCATGCCCCGGAGCGCCTCAAAACGCCTTCATCCCTTGACGAATCAGGGCGAATACCCTAAAAAACCGTTGGGTGTTTGGCTTCAAGTTATCTGCAGCGCCAGTCGTGCCATTTGCGGGCTTGAAACTCAAACAGGTCACGGGTAAGAGCCCGGATTAATTCACGAGAAAGGACGGAAGATGGCAACTGGTACGGTCAAGTGGTTCAACGACGCCAAGGGCTTTGGCTTCATCACGCCAGACGATGGTGGCGAGGATTTGTTTGCGCATTTCTCCTCCATCAACATGTCCGGTTTCAAGACCCTGAAGGAGGGTCAGAAGGTCTCTTTCGAAGTCACCGAGGGCCCCAAGGGCAAACAGGCGTCAAACATCCAGTCCTCTTCGAAGTAACCCCAGCACACGGGACGACGGCACCCCCGCCGTCCCGGTTCCTTCCTGCTCCTCCACTTTGCTGCTCTTGCACCATCCGGAGGCGCAGTTTTCCGGATAACTCCCCCTTATGGTGCGTAGGACAGCGGCGGTCCGCTTCGCATGCCCTCAACTCGCCGCAACGCGTTGTGGCCGCGCCTCCTCCAACCTGGAGCGTATGCTCCTGCAGAAACGGATGTCGTGCGGATAGGGAAAGAAGTCGTCCACGTCTCCGCCCCGGATGTGCTGCTGACAGACCTGCCAGAACTCCGGCGTCAGCAGGTCCGCGTGGTCGTTCATGAAGACTGAGCGCACCTCGCGGTTGGAAAGGAGGAACGTCGCAAACTCCTCCGGAAACACGTCGTTGCGGGCGACCGGATACCAGACCTCGCCGGACATCTCCAGCTCTTCGGTGGGCGCCTCGGGAATGTGGCGGAAATTGCAGTCCGTCAGATACTCGATCTCGTCGTAATCGTAGAAAACGACCCGCCCGTAACGGGTGACGCCGAAGTTCTTCCACAGCAGATCACCCGGGAAGATGTTGGCGTAGGCGAGTTCGCGGATGGCGTTGCCGTACTCGCGCACCGCCGCCTCCCGCTCGGCGCGTCCCGCCCGATCCAGATAGATGTTGAGCGGCACCATGCGCCGTTCGATGTAGCAGTGCTTGATCACGATCGCGTCGCCCTCTTCTTCCAGCAGCGACGGCGCGTGCCGGCGCAACTGCTCGAGCAGAGCCGGCGTGAAGCGCGCCACGGGCAGCGCCACGTCCGAGAACTCCATGGTGTCCGCCATCCGCCCGACCCGGTCGTGATGCTTGACCAGCAGGTACTTCGACTTGACGGTTTCGCGATCGACCTCCTTCGGTGGCTGGATGGTGTCCCGAATCACCTTGAACACGTAGGAGAACGAAGGCAGGGTGAAAACCAGCATCACGAGCCCGGGAATGCCGGGAGCGAGATCGAAGGTGTCGCGCGAATGCCGCAGGTGATAGAGGAGATCGCGATAGAAGAGGTTCTTCCCCTGCTTTGCCAGCCCCAGCATCGTGTAGAGCTCAGACTGGGGCTTGTTCGGCATCGCGCTTTGCAGGAAGCGGACGTAGTTCGAGGGCACCTCCATGTCGACCATGAAGTAGGCGCGGCTCAGACTGAAGAGCATGCTGATCAGCAACGGCTCGAGCAGGATGGCATCGAGCGCGAGGCGTCCGCTCTCGTCGTGGAGCACCGGCACCACGAACGGGTACTCCTGGTGACCGTTGACGATCTTGCCGATCACGTAAACCGCCTTGTTGCGGTAGAAACCCGACGCCAGGACCTTGATCTGGAAGTTCGGCTCCGGCTCCGGCCAGTGTCCCAGGTGCAGCCGGATCGCCTCGATCGCTGCGCCCACGTCGCGATCGAGATCGGCGAAGGGGCACCGCCAGCCGAAGTCGAGGAAAATCTGCCGGAACGTCTCGTAGAGGGTCGCGATGCTCGGGTAATAGGTGCGATAGGCGGGCGGGTCCGATTCCAGGTACTCGGTCGAGATCGCCGGTCGCACGAAGATGAAGTCGTTCTGGAAGTAGGTGCGATGCAGGATCTTGCACGAGACCGAGTTGAAGAAGGTCTCGGCGCACTCGGGCTGCTTGTGATCGGTGAGGAGCCCGATGTAGAGCAGCTTCGCCTGCTGCCAGGTGTTGTGGTCGAGCAGGTCAGCGCGGAACTCCGTGCGCAGGCGCTCCACGCACTCGTTGACGCGGTCGTCGTAATACTGGATGCGATCGCGCACGGCGGCCTGCTGCGCCGGCCAGTCGCGGCGTTCAAAGCGCTCCTTGGCGGCGCAGCTCACTTCCCGGAACAGCCGGTAGTGCTTGTTGAAACCGTCGATCAGCGCCATGGCGATTGCCTGCGCCACCGGATTCTCGCCGGCAGGCAGCAACGCCGCGCGTGCTGCCGGCTGCCAAGTCTTGTTCATCGCTCGCCCTGCCTCGCGTTTTCCGATAAAACAAGTAAGCATAGCGGCAACGCGCATGGGCGCCAAACCCGGCATGCCCGCGCTGGCAAGTGCGATCACCGAGGCGCATAATTCCCTGTTAAAGAAATCTGTCGCAGCCCCGGTCTGACCGGACCGCTTTCGCGTACGACGTCACACCCCCTCCTGCCATTCAAGGAATCCCATGAGCAACCTCGCCAGCATCAAGGTGCCCCAGGGCGGCCACAAGATCGTTCCGGGACAGCCGGTACCCGACCACCCCATCATTCCCTTCATCGAGGGCGACGGCATCGGCATCGACATCACCCCGGTCATGCAGAAGGTGGTGGACGCCGCCGTGCGCAAAGCCTACGGCGGCACTCGGAAAATCCACTGGATGGAAGTCTTCGCCGGAGAGAAGTCGACGCAGGTGTACGGACGCGACATCTGGCTGTCCGACGAGACGCTTGCCGCGCTCAAGGAATACTCGGTGTCCATCAAGGGGCCGATGACGACCCCGGTGGGCGGCGGCATCCGTTCGCTCAACGTAGCGCTGCGCCAGGAGCTGGATCTGTATCAGTGTGTGCGGCCGGTGCGGTATTTCCGCGGCGTGCCGAGCCCGCTCAAGAACCCGGAACTCACCGACATGGTGATCTTCCGCGAGAACACCGAAGACATCTATGCCGGCATCGAATGGGCGGCGGAATCGGAAGGCGCGCGCAAGGTCGTGCGCTTCCTGCAGGAAGAAATGGGCGTGAAGAAAATCCGCTTCCCGGCCACCTCCGGCATCGGCATCAAGCCGGTGTCGCGCGAGGGCACGGAGCGCCTGGTGCGTGCGGCGATCCGCTACGTCATCGACAACGACCGCAAGTCCATCACCTTCGTCCACAAGGGCAACATCATGAAGTTCACGGAGGGCGCCTTTCGCGACTGGGCCTACGCACTCGCCCAGCGGGAATTCGGGGCACAGCCCATCGGCGGCGGACCGTGGTGCAGCTTCAAGAACCCGCGCACCGGTCGCGAGGTCGTGGTCAAGGATTCCATTGCGGACGCCTTCCTGCAGCAGATCCTGCTGCGACCGGCGGAGTACGACGTGATCGCGACGCTCAACCTGAACGGTGACTACATCTCCGACGCGCTCGCCGCCCAGGTCGGCGGCATCGGCATCGCACCCGGCGCCAACATCTCCGACCAGTACGCCGTGTTCGAGGCCACGCATGGCACTGCCCCCAAGTACGCCGGACAGGACAAGGTGAATCCGGGCTCGCTCATCCTCTCGGCGGAGATGATGCTGCGGCACCTGGGCTGGCGCGAGGCGGCGGATCTCATCGTGCGGTCGATGGAGGATGCCATTTCGGACAAGGTCGTCACCTATGATTTTGCGCGCCTGATGCCGGGCGCCAGGGAAGTCTCATGCTCGGGTTTCGGCGATGCCATGGTCGCCAAGATGGAAAGCTACGCCTGACGTCCTCCGGGGACCCGTTCCGGGTCCCCTCTGCCCGCCTGAAGCGTAAGTCCGGCCGCACCCCGTCCGGAACCTGCAAAAAAGTCTTGCAGAAGTCTTGTATAAGATATAATTTAGCCTACCGTTCGATGCGATGGCGCCCGACGCCTTCGCTGCAAACCACTCCCCTGGAGATCCCGAGATGTCTTTCGCGACCGCCGACCTCTGCGACCAGCACGAGGACAAGATCAAGGTGGCCGAGCCGATCTTCCGCAGCTACGGCGCGCATGCCGCGTTCGGCGGCCAGATCGCCACGGTCAAGATATTCGAGGACAACGTGCTCGTCCGGCAGGCGCTGGCCGAGCCGGGCAAGGGTCGGGTGCTGGTGGTCGACGGCGGCGGATCGCTGCGCTGCGCCCTGGTGGGCGACCAGCTGGCGCTGCTCGCCCGCGACAGCGGCTGGGCGGGAATCGTCGTCTACGGCTGCATTCGCGACTGCGCGGCCATCGACGAGGTGCCCATCGGTGTACGCGCGCTGGCCACCCATCCCTTGAAGAGCATCAAGAAGGGGGCAGGCGACCGCGACATCCCGGTAACCTTCGCCGGCGTCACCTTCGTGCCCGGCCAGTATGTCTACGCCGACCGCGACGGAGTCATCGTTTCCCCGGTCGACCTCGCAGCGTAGGTCGTGCCCAAGGATCAGTCACGAGCAGGATCGAAAACAATACCCATGACGTCTGCAGGTTCGAGTGGCAGCGACATGGGAGCGGACGCAGGGCAGCGGTCGACGGTCGACCAGCCCGGCAATGTAGGAATTGAGCTCGCACTTTAGGAGATCGTCAGATGAGCCGTGAACAGGAAATTGCCAAGATCAAGAGAGACTGGGCCGAGAACCCGCGGTGGAAGGGCCTCAAGCGTGGTTACAGCGCCGAAGACGTCGTGCGCCTGCGCGGCACCGCCGGCATCGAGTACTCGCTCGCCCGTCGCGGTGCCGAGAAGCTCTGGCATCTCGTCAACAACACGCCCTACGTGAACTGTCTCGGGGCGCTCACGGGTGGTCAGGCCATGCAGCAGGTGAAGGCCGGCGTGAAGGCCATCTACCTGTCGGGCTGGCAGGTCGCCGCCGACAACAACAGCTACATGGCGATGTACCCCGACCAGTCGCTGTACCCGGTCGATTCGGTGCCGAAGGTGGTCGAGCGCATCAACAACTCGTTCATTCGCGCGGACGAGATCCAGTGTGCGCGCGGCATCGAGCCCGGTCACAAGGAGTATGTGGACTACTTCGCACCGATCGTGGCCGATGCCGAAGCCGGCTTCGGCGGCGTGCTGAACGCCTTCGAGCTGATGAAGGCGATGATCCGCGCCGGTGCCGGTGGCGTGCACTTCGAGGACCAGCTTGCCTCGGTCAAGAAGTGCGGGCACATGGGCGGCAAGGTGCTGGTGCCGACGCAGGAGGCCGTGCAGAAGCTGATTGCCGCGCGCCTTGCAGCGGATACGCTGGGCGTGCCGACCCTGATCCTGGCGCGCACCGACGCCGAGGCGGCGGACCTGCTGACGAGCGACGTCGACGAGAACGAC
>JAEUMW010000157.1 GCA_016791345.1 Betaproteobacteria bacterium
CGCTGCCTGCCGCAACATGCTCACGAATGGCGTGATGCCGATGCCACCGGCGATGAACACCGCCGGCCGCGCCGGGTCACGGTGCAGAGTCAGCGACCCGAAGGGCCCTTCGATCCCGACCGCCGAACCCATGGCCAGGGATTTCAGAGCGCGTTTGAAGGCGCTGTCGCGTATGCGCGTCGCGATTACCAGATCGCTTTCGAACGGCGCGGTCACGATGGAGAACGTGTGACGCGCGCCTTGCACATCATCCCCCGGCGGCTTCGGCAGGATGACGTCGATGGCCTGCCCGGCCTTGAAGTCGAAGGCGGCTGGCTTCTCGAAATGAAACGCCATCGTGCCCTCGGCAACTTCTTCGCGGTCTTGCAGTTTGACTTCGAAGGTGCTCATCCGAGGACTCCCGTCGCGTCGGCACCACCGCCTGAACGACGATGCGGGAGATCCCTGTGCGGCCGGATGACGCGGGCAAACGCGTTGTGATCGTGGATCGATTCGAAGTTCTCCGCCTCGACCAGGTAAGCGCCCACGCGCGGCTCGTCGTTCAGTGCAACCGCCACGTCACGCACGAGATCCTCGACGAACCTGGGATTGTCGTAGGCACGTTCCGTGACGTACTTTTCGTCGGCTCGCTTGAGCAGCCCGTATACCTCGCAGGAGGCGCTGCCTTCGGCAATCGCGATCAGTTCCTCGATCGCCACCTCTGCCTTCAGTTCCGCGCGGATGGTGATGTGCGAGCGTTGGTTGTGGGCGCCGTAAGCCGAGATTTCCTTCGAGCACGGGCACAGACTCGTCACCGGCACCGTCACGGACATCCAGAATACATACCGGCCGTCTTCGGACACCCGGCCTTTCCAGCAGACCTCGTAACCGAGCTGGCTGCGTGTCCGTGACACCGGCGCCGTCTTTCTCACGAAGTAAGGGAAGTGCATCTCCACCGCACCGCTGTCTGCTTCCAGCCGTCCCAGCATGTCGAGCACGAACTGCCTGAAGCTCTCCTGATGCAGAGGCGCGGTCTGCGCTTCCAGCGACTCGATGAAGCGGGACATGTGCGTGCCCCTCGTCGGAGCGGACAGGCCCACGGTCAGCGACAGCGTTGCAACGGTCGCCACGAGCCTCGCGCCAGACTGGATGGTCAGCGGATGGCGGACTCCGCTCACGCCGACCGCGTCGATGCGCAGACCGCGGTGATCCGCTTCCGACTGGATGTCAGGAAGGAACGCAAGTCTTTCCGGGGCATTCATCCTCGTCCTCCTGTTCAGGCAATCATGGCTTGACCCTGCACTCGTCCATTGGATGAAGGCAGCCGTCGACACGTTCCCACTTTCTCAACCCTTGCCCGGCACGTTGAACCTGCAACCTGCTGCAAGGTAAGCTGCGTCGTGACGCGGGCGAGGTAACGGACATCAGTCATCGCCGGGACGAACAGTGAGTGAGATCACCTTCGTGGAATTCGAAGCGAGCGCCCGAGCGCAGGGCTTCGATGAAGTGGTGAAACGGAAGTGGGCGCCGTCGACCGTGCTGGAGCGACATTCCCATCCGTTCGAAGTGAGTGCGCTCGTCGTCGAGGGCGAGATGTGGCTCACCGTCGGCGACGACGCCCGGCATCTGCGTCCGGGCGACACCTTCGCGCTCGAAGCCGAAGTGCCGCACGCGGAGCGCTACGGTCCCGAAGGGGCGACCTACTGGGTGGCGCGCCGATCGGTTCGCTAGCTGCGAACGGCGCGATATTCAGGCGAGCCCGGCGTCTTCTTTCGACCCCAGTGCAATCGCAGTCCAGTCGAGGTCGTGGCGGTTCTTGGCGAACGCCGACAGCAGGCGATCGTGCAGCAGGCTGGCAATGGGCATCGGCGCCGTGCTGGCTTCGGCCGCACCGAGGACGAGCTTGATGTCCTTCATGCCCAGCGCGAGCCTGAACCCGGCCGGCTCGTAGGCCTGAGCGGCGATGATCCTGCCGTAATTCTGATAGATGGGGCAGGCGAAGAGGGTTTCGCCGAACAGCTTGGCCAGGGTGGCCGGGTCGACGCCGTTCTTCTGCGCGAGCGTGAAGGCTTCGGCCATCGCTTCCACGGCAGACAGGATCAGGAAGTTGCCGGCGAGCTTCACCACGTTGGCCCCCGCCGGATCTTCACCGAGATCGTAGACGGCCTGCCCGAGCGCCTCGAGCACGGGCCGGGCGCGCGCCTTTGCTGTCTGCGTGCCGGACTCGCAGATCCACAGCTTGCGCGCGGCGGCGGCTTCCGGTCGGCCAAATACCGGGGCCGCCAGGTAGTCACTGCCGTGACTGCGATGAAGCGCCGCGAGCCGGCGCGCGGTCTCCGGCGACACCGTGCTCATCGAAATGTGGATTCCGCCCTGGCCGAGCGCCGCACCGAAGCCGCCATCGCCGAAGGCAACTGCTTCCAGTGCCTCGTCATTGGCGACCATGCTCACCGCGATGCCGCCCGCTTCGACCGCATCGAGCGGGCGTGCGACGGCCGCTGCGCCCGCGGCGACGAGCGCTGCAGTCTTGTCCGCGCTGCGGTTGTAGACGCGCAGCCGGAAGCCTGCCTGGATCAGGTTGCGCGCCATGGGTTCCCCCATCTGGCCGAGTCCGATGAAGCCGATCGTGCTGCTCATGTGCTGGTTCCTCGTGTCGGTTGGTCTTCCGTGCTGCGCATGCTACGTTTGCCACGCAGATCATAGGACGATTCCGCCGGAGCATCCGGAATCGGATTGCGGCCAGATCTTTCGCCGCCG
>JAEUMW010000158.1 GCA_016791345.1 Betaproteobacteria bacterium
TGTGCCTGTGCGCGCTGGAGACGGTTTTCGCCGACATGGGTGCGGGCGCGCGCTTCGGTGCGGCGGAAGCCGCCGCCTATCACGCCTACGCGTTGAATCCGACACACTCACGGTCGAAGAAGGTCGCAGCGGCCTGAGTTCACGCGCTGCCAAACGCGACGGGGCAAGTCGAACGACTTGCCCCGTTTGCATTTCTGGTACCGCTACGACAGCCCGAGTCGCTGCCAGATCGTGCTGGTAAGTCCCGCTTGGTTGAGCGTGTAGAAATGCAGGCCGGGCGCACCCGCGCTGAGCAGCCGGTCGCACAGGTCGGTGACGACATCGAGCCCGAAGGCGCGGATCGATGCAGTATCGTCGCCGAAGCTCTGCAGGCGCAGCCGCATCCAGCGCGGGATCTCCGCACCGCAGGCGTCCGAGAAGCGGGCGAGCTGCGAGAAATTGCCGATCGGCATGATGCCGGGGACGATCGGGATGTCGATGCCGATCGCCTCGCATTCGTCGACAAAGCGGAAGTAGGAGTCGGCGTTGAAGAAATACTGCGTGATCGCCGAGTCGGCCCCCGCGTCCACCTTGCGCTTGAAGTTGCGAACGTCTTCCTGGGGGCTGCGCGCCTGCGGGTGCATTTCCGGATAGCAGGCGACCTCGATCGTGAACCAGTCGCCGGTCTCCTGCCGGATGAACTCCACCAGTTCGCTCGCGTACCTGAGTTCGCCGAAGGAAGCCAGCCCGGACGGCAGGTCACCACGCAGCGCAACGATGTGGCGTATGCCATGAGACTTGTAGAGCCCCAGGGTCGCGGCAAGGTCGGCCCGG
The DNA here is from genome assembly GCA_016791345.1 of Betaproteobacteria bacterium. Classification (NCBI taxonomy): domain Bacteria; kingdom Pseudomonadati; phylum Pseudomonadota; class Betaproteobacteria; species Betaproteobacteria bacterium. The sequence goes on from JAEUMW010000158.1 coordinate 814, forward strand.
CTCGAGGCGATGCAGGAGATGTGCGGTGACGCGGCGCTGCCTTCGGCCTGGATCTCGAGTACGGTTTCCAGCGTGCGGTCGCGCGTCGAGCCGCCGGCGCCGAACGTGACCGAGAAGAACTGCGGCCTGAGCTGCGCCAGCTGTCGCCGGGTCGCGCGCAGCTTCTCCATGCCTTCCGGCGTCTTGGGCGGGAAGAACTCGAAGCTGAATTCGCGCGGATGACGGGATTGTTCTTGCATCTTGCGGTAAGGCGGAAAGTAGGGGAAGGAACGATGGACCACGCGCCGCCCGCGACGGGCCGCGCGTGATCCGGGAACGTCACATCAATAGCGGTAGGAATCGGGTTTGTAGGGCCCGGCCTTGTCGACGCCGATGTATTTCGCCTGCTCGTCGGTGAGCGTGGTGAGCTGTGCGTTGAGCTTCTTCAGCTGCAGGCGCGCCACCTTCTCGTCCAGGTGCTTCGGCAGCGTGTACACACCGATCGGGTACTGGGCGGTGTTGGTGAAGAGTTCGATCTGCGCGATGGTCTGGTTGGCGAACGAGCTCGACATGACGTAGCTCGGGTGCCCGGTGCCGCAACCGAGGTTCACCAGCCGCCCCTTGGCGAGCACGATGATGCGGCGGCCCGAGGGGAAGATGACGTGGTCGACCTGCGGCTTGATTTCTTCCCATTGATACTTCTCGATCGAGGCGATGTCGATCTCGTTGTCGAAGTGGCCGATGTTGCAGACGATCGCCTGGTCCTTCATCTTCGCCATGTGATCGTGATTGATCACATGGTAGTTGCCGGTGCAGGTGACGAAGATGTCGGCCTTGTCGGCAGCGTAGTCCATGGTGACGACGCGATAACCTTCCATGGCCGCCTGCAGCGCGCAGATCGGGTCGATCTCGGTGACCCAGACCTGTGCCGAAAGCGCGCGCAGTGCCTGCGCCGAACCCTTGCCCACGTCGCCGTAGCCGCAGACGAGAGCGACCTTGCCGGCCACCATCACATCGGTCGCGCGCTTGATGCCGTCGACCAGCGACTCGCGGCAACCATACAGGTTGTCGAACTTGGACTTGGTGACCGAGTCGTTCACGTTGATCGCCGGCATCTTCAGATCGCCCTTCTCGGCCATCTGGTATAGGCGATGCACGCCGGTGGTCGTTTCCTCGGTCACGCCCTTCACCTGCTTGATGCGCGTCGAGTACCAGCCCGGCTGCGCCGCGATGCGCTTGCGGATGGCGGCAAACAGAATGCGCTCCTCTTCGCTGCCCGGATTGTTCAGCACCGATGGATCGGTCTCGGCGCG
>JAEUMW010000159.1 GCA_016791345.1 Betaproteobacteria bacterium
GACCGGCGTGATCGCATCCGACCCGAAGGCCGCGGCCGTGTAAGTACGATGCACGAGCTCGCGCAGATCGGCGTCGGGGATGTCGTCGATGAACCGCGACAGAATCTCGATGGCGAGCTCGCGGTAGCCGAGCGGCCGCCAGGCTGCCAGCTCATCCGGGCTCACATGCGGATAGCGCTCGGGTACGGCAAGACCGCCGTCCGGTGCCAGGCCGCCGAGCAGGATGTCGGTGAAGGGTGTCGGCGGCATGCCGCCGCGGGTCGAGATGTATCTCACTGGAAACCGTCAGACAGCCAGGTTACAAATCCGAAATCGACCGAGCGCACGGCGAACACCGAACATTTGTTCCGCGGCGTCTTCCCGATCGTCCTTGGAAATCTCTGCATCCATGCTTTTCAGGCGGGACTGGCAGCCACGCGGACGTGGCGGTTGCGTCCCGCCCCCATCGCCGCCACGAACGCAGCGACGGTGATCGCCGCGAAGAGCGGTCCCGTGCCGCGCCAACCCCCGCTCCATTCGCGCACGAAACCGACCGCCAGAGGCCCGAGGGCCGCACCCGTATAGCCGACCGACTGCGCCATGCCCGACAGATGCGCCGCGACATGCGCATCCGGCGAACGCAGCACGATCAAGGTCAGCGCGATGCTGAAGAGGCCCCCCTGTCCCAGGCCGAGGAGGATAACCCAGATCCGGATCGTTTCGAGCGGCGCGTAGAGCGAGCCCAGCAGGCCCGCCAGCGTGAGCCCCAGCATGAGGGCAGTCACCGCGCGCTGGTCCCTGCCACGCGTGGCGAGAGAAGGGGCGGCAAGCGCGGTGATGAGCTGAAACATGACCGTGATCGAAAGCATGAATCCGGCGTCGATGTCGGACAGGCCGCGCTCATGCAGAATCAGCGGAAACCAGCCGAAGACGCAGTAGGCAAGCGAGGACTGCAGCCCCATGTAGGCCGTGACCTGCCACGCGAGCCGGTCGCGCCACAGGCCGCGCACTTCGTGGCGGACGCGCGCGCTGTGCACGTGCCGGGTGCGCAGCTGCGGCAGCCACACCAGCGCGGCGACGAACGCCGGGACGGACCAGAACGCCAACGCGGGTCGCCAGTCGCCATCGAACCCGTCACGCAGTGGGACCGTCGTGCCCGCGGCCACGGCCGCCCCGAGGCAGAGGGCCATCGTGTAGAAGCCGGTCATGGCCGCCGGACGCTGCGGAAAATCGCGCTTGATGATGCCTGGCAGGAGGACGCCGATGACGCCGATGCTCGCACCCGCCAGCACGGTTCCCGCGAAGAGGCCCGCAACGGAGAACAGGCCGCGCAGCGCGATGCCCGCCGCGAGCGCGAGCAGAAAGACGAAGATCACCCGCTCGCTGTCGAAGCGATTGGCTAGCCGCGGCGCAAACGGGCCGAAAACGCCGAGGCAGAGCACCGGCACCGTGGTCAGCCAGCCCGCTCCGGCAGCCGAGAGGCCGGTGGTGGAACGCACGTCCGCCAGGACCGGCGCGAGACTCGACAAGGCCGGGCGCAGGTTGATCCCGGTCAGGAACAGTCCGCCCAGCAGCGCCCATGGGTGGGCGATTCGGATCGGTTCGGACTGGACGCCGGCGTCGTCGATCTCTGCATCGATCAGCAGCTCATCGCCGTGGGGGTGATCCGAGACCGGATCCTGGGTCACCGCGCGTTCAACCCTTCCATCCGGATTCGCGTCACTGCGCCGGTGATCGTCGGCAGCTTCTCGATGCGGTCGATCGCCGCATCGACGTGCTTCTCCCGCGTCACGTGGGTGAGCATGATGATGTCGGCGTGCTCCTCGCCTTCCTGCGGCTCCTTCTGCATCATCGCGTCGATCGAGATCTCCACGTCGGCGAGGATGCGCGTGATGTCGGCGAGCACGCCCGGCTTGTCGTAGGCGCGCATGCGCAGGTAATAGGCGGACTCCACCTCGGCCATCGGCAGGATCGGCAGGTCGGTCACCTTGTCGGGCTGGAAGGCGAGATGCGGCACGCGATGCTCGGGATCGGCCGTGTGCATACGTGTCACGTCGACGAGATCCGCCACTACCGCCGATGCGGTCGGCTCCGCGCCGGCGCCCGCGCCGTAGTAGAGCGTCGCGCCGACCGCGTCGCCTTTCACCAGCACGGCGTTCATCACGCCGTCGACGTTGGCGATGAGTCGCCGCTCCGGGATCAGCGTCGGATGGACGCGCAGTTCGATGCCCTTGGGCTTGCGCTTGGTGATGCCCAGGAGCTTGATGCGATAACCGAGCTCCTCCGCGTAGCGGATGTCCAGCCGGCTCAGCTTCGAGATCCCCTCGGTGTAGGCGGCCTCGAACTTCATCGGGATGCCGAAGCTGATCGCGGCCATGATGGTGAGCTTGTGCGCCGCGTCGATGCCTTCGATGTCGAAGGTGGGATCGGCCTCGGCGTAGCCGCGCGCCTGCGCATCCTTGAGCGCGAGCTCGAAGCTCACGCCGCGGCTCCGCATCTCGGTCAGGATGAAGTTGCTGGTGCCGTTGATGATGCCGGCGATCCACTCGATGCGGTTGGCCGTCAGCCCCTCGCGCAAGGCCTTGATAATGGGCACGCCGCCGCACACCGCGGCCTCGAAGGCGACCATGACG
>JAEUMW010000160.1 GCA_016791345.1 Betaproteobacteria bacterium
CCGCCGAGATTCTCGGGTATCGGGACACGCGCACCATCGACTGTGTCCGCGATCTCGGGACGGCATGCGCTCTTGCTTGTGTGGTCCGTGATGTTGGCCGCGCTGCCCGGCGCGATCGCATTTACCTGCCCGCGGACGAAATGGCCCGCTTCTCGGTCACGCCGGCCGACTTGATTCACGGGCGGTACAGCGACCGCTTCCGGGCCCTTGTCGAACATCAGATCGACCGCATCGAACGCAGACTGGCAACCGCACTGGGAGACTTGCCGGCCATCGACCGCCCTTCACAGCGTCCCGTGCTGGCCTTGGCCGCGATCGCCCGCGCGCTGCTGCGGGAGATTCGCATCGACGGCTGCCGCGTGCTCGACCGCCATACGACGCTGACGCCACTGCGCAAGCTATGGATCGCGTGGCGCGCACGCTGAGCGCGTCCGGTACACTGAAGACGTTCAGAACGGAGCCGACATGTCCGAGCAGACCGTCCAGCTATCCGCTTACCGACCGTCACGCGACCTGCTGCAGGGCCGCGTGATTCTCGTCACGGGCGCCGGCCAGGGCATCGGGCGGGTTGCTGCCCTCGAGTACGCCGCCCACGGCGCCACGGTCGTACTCCAGGGACGCAAGCCGAAGAAGCTGGAAGCAGTGTACGAAACCATCCAGCAGGCCGGTTACCCGGAGCCGGCGATGGTGCCCCTCGACCTCAACACCGCTGCCGATACCGACTTCGAGCGTCTCGCCGACACCATCGAATCGGAGTTGGGTCGCCTCGACGGCATCCTGCACAGCGCCGTCCTGTTCGAGGGATTGAAGCGCCTGTCCGACCTCACCCTCGAACACTGGCTTGCCTGCCTGCGCGTCAACCTCGCCGCTCCCGCCGCCCTGAATCGGGCCTGCGCCCCCCTGCTCGCCACCGCCCCCGATGCCGCCGTGATCGTGACCGGTGAAACGCATGGGCTCGCGCCTGCCGCCTTCTGGGGTGCGTTCGCGGCCGCCAAGGCCGGTCTCTCCGCGCTCGTCAGGATTCAGGCCGAGGAATGGGTATCCACGCCACAGCTGCGGATCAACCTCGTCGTCCCCGGGCCCGTGCGTTCCCCGCAGCGGACGCAAAGCCACCCGGCGGAGGCGCCCGAGCAAGTGCCGGCGGTGGAAAGCGTGATGCCCTGGTACCTCTACTTCATGGGCCCGGCGAGCCGTGGTCGCAGCGGCGAGATCATCCGTTGCGCGAGGGGAGAAGCGCCCTGAGGACATCGGGCAGCGGCGCGGAACGCTGCCCGATCAGATCGAACCACACCATCCTCGTTTCACCCGTCGCAACGTTGCCGGTAGTCCCCGCGCGCAGCGCGTAGTGCAGCACGAAGCTGCTGCGCCCCGCTCCGCCTCCCGTCATCTCGATCTCGACGTTCGCCGGGTACACGACGGGAGCCAGATAGCTGCAGCTCGCCGCGACCACCACGGGTGCATGGTCGCGCGGCAATCTCGCGGCAAGCGAGCGCACCCAGGCGACACGTGCCTCCTGCATGTAGCGGAAGTAAGCGATATGGCTGGCATGGCCGAGTGTGTCCATGTCGCTGAACGGGACGCGCACGACTTCGGTCCACAGGTGATTCATGATCGCCCATCCCCTTCGTCGCGCAGACCGGGCAGCAGATATGCCGCCAATGCCGGCAGCAGCAACACCGCCCCGAGCATGTTCACGAGAAACATGAAGGCGAGCAGGATGCCCATGTCCGACTGGAACTTGAGGTCGGAGAACGTCCACGTGCCGACGCTCACGCTCATGGTCACCGCGGTGAAGACCGCCGCGGTGCCGCGCTGGCGCAGCGCCTTGTAGAAAGCCTCGCGCATCGTCGCGCCCTGTTCGTGCAGGGCGTGCTGGAAGCGCTCGTAAAGGTAGATGCCGTAGTCGACGCCGACGCCGACGCCGAGCGCGATGACTGGCAGCGTGGCCACTTTCACGCCGATGTCCAGGCTCGCCATGAGAGCGTTGCACAGAAGCGAAACGAGTGCGAGCGGCAGGATCACGCAGAGCATCCCGGCGAGCGAACGGAAGGTCAGCCAGCACAGGAGCATCACCGCGGCGAAGATCGACACCAGCATCGATTTCTCGGATGCCGCCACGGCCTCGTTGGTCGCCGCCATCACGCCGACGTTGCCACTCGCAAGCAGGAAGCGGATGTGCTCGCCGTCGTACCGTGTCGCGTACTCCTTCACCGCGCGGACGATGCGGGCGATGGTATCGGCGTGATGGTCGCGGGTGAAGATCATGACCTGCAGCGCACTGCACGCCGGATCGAGCAAGCCGGTTCCGGTATCCACCGGCGTCACCGACTGGGCGAGGATCTCCGGCACCCGCGAGAGCGCACGCCACTTGAGATTTCCCTCGTTGTAGCCGGCGTTGATGGTCTTCGCAAGCCCGGGCAGCGCCAGCACCGACTGCACGCCTTCCACCTGTCGCATGAAGAACTCGAAGCGCTCGACGTCATCCATGAGCGCGAAATCCGTGCAGGCGCCTTCCACCCCGCGCGTTTGCACGATGACCGACAGCACGTCGACCCCGATGCTGAAATGCTCCGTGATGGCGCGCACGTCGCGGTTGTAGCGCGCGTCCTCCTTGAGTTCCGGCAGGCCGCTGGCAACATCGCCGATGCGAAGCCCATGCGCCTTCCACGCACCCAGGCCGGCGAGCGTCACCGCCACCGCCAGCACGCCCAGCGCAGGGCCGCGCCGCACCGTCCCGGCGAGCCTCCACCACAGTCGATCGCTCCAGCCGCCACGCGCACCCGCCCGTTGCAGCGCGCCCGCCTCGAGCGCGACGTAGGACAGCATCACCGGCAGCAGCACCTTGTTGGTGACGATCATGAGCAGCACACCCAGGCTGGCGGTGACCGCGAACTCGCGCACGATCGCCATCTCGACGTGGAGCATCACGATGAAGCCCAGGGCATTGGTGATGAGCGCAACGGCACCCGGCACGAAGAGTTTGAGGAACGCATTGCGCGCAGCACCCTCGGGGATCTGCCCGCGCACCACTTCCAGCTTCCAGGCGTTCGTCATCTGCACCGCATGGGAGACGCCGATGGAAAAGATGAGGAAGGGCACGAGGATCGACAGCGGGTCGATGCCGTAGCCGAGCAGAGGGAGAATGCCGAGCAGCCACACCACCGGCACCAGGGCGCAGACGAGGCCGAGCGCGGTGAGCCGTAGCGAGTCGGAGTAGAAATAGAACAGCAGTGCCGTGACCAGGAAAGCGATGCCGAAGAAGACGATCACTCCACGCGCGCCGTCCGCGATGTTGCCGACCGCCTTCACGAAACCGATGATGTGAACGTCGAGTTCTGGCGTCTCGTACTTCGCCCGCAACGTCTCCAGCTGTCGCGCGACGCTCTGGTAATCCAGCTTCGCACCGGTATTGGGATCGATCTCCAGCAGCTCCGCTCGCACCAGCGCGCCGCGGAAATCGCTGGCAACGAGGCGGCCGACGTTGCCCGATTTCACGATGTTCCGGCGCACCGCTTCGAGCTCCTGCGGGGTGCCGGTGAACCCGGCCGGAATCACGTTGCCACCGGCGAAGCCCTCCTCCACGACCTCGATGAAGCGCACGTTCGGTGTGAACAGAGAGGTGACGGTCGGCCGGTCGACCCCCGAGATGAAAAACACATCGTCGGTTGCGCGCCTGAGCGTGTCGAAGAAGGCCGGTGTGAAGATGTCACCCTGATGAGGCACGAGAGCCACCACCAGGCGGTTCGCTCCGCCGAAGGCGTCCCGGTACTGCGTGAACACCTTCATGTAGGGATGCTGAAGCGGAATCATCTTGTTGAAGGCCGCATCCACCCTGAGGTGCGTTGCCGAATAGGCGAGCACTGCGGTCAGCGCCACGAAAATGATGAGAAGCAGGCGGCGCGCGGCGAAGATGCCGGCTGCGATGCGCTCCGTGAGGCCACGGTGCCGTGCAGACGCATGCTTGCGCACGGCGCGCTTTCCCGGGCTCAGGGCGCTGCCCGCGCGGCGCGCGACACGCCACCTTCACCGAAGAGCAGCAGCTCACCTGCGTCTCCGGGCAGCACGGCGGCAATCGGCCTGCCGTCGGCGGCACGGTGTGCATGGAGACTACCGCCTGCCACGTGCCCCGAAAGGATGACGCCGTCGTTGCCCACGAGCAGTACCTCGTCACCGGAGGTGACGATGCCACCCTGCAGGGACGCTTCGGTACCCGATTCGACGGCGTGCCAGACAGTGCCCTCGGGCGAACCCAGGAACAGCTTGCCGCGCAGCCCGAACACGAGCGGTCTGCCGTCCGCCAAGACCACCACGCCGAAGAACGATCCCTTGTAGGGTGCCGCGAGCGGCTTCCACGTTCCGCCGCCGTCGTCTGACCGGAGAATCGTTCCGGATTCGCCGACGACAAAGATGCGCCCGTCGCTCGACCCGGCGATCGCGTTCAGGTGCCGGTCGCCGTCCTCGACCCGGATCCGCTCCCATGTTCGACCGCCATCGCTTGTCGCGAGCGCGAGGCCATAAGCACCGACCGCGATGCCGCGGTCGGGATCGGCGAACCAGACGTCGAGCAGCGGCGCATTCTCTTCCGGTGCAGCGTGCGCAGTCTCCCATGTCTCACCGCCGTTTCGCGTGACGAGGATCGTCGCATCGTGCCCCACCGCCCAGCCACGACGGTCGTCGACGAAGTACACCGCAGTGAGCGTTGCCTCGGTCGGTGAGGTCGCATAGCGCCAGCTGTGGCCCGCGTCGTCGGAGAGCAGGATGCGACCGCGCTCGCCCACGGCGACGATGCGCTTTCCCGCGTGCGCCGCGTCGAGCAGCAGCAGCCGGTCGATGCGCGGATTGGCGGAGCCCGACGCCGGGAGCAGCAACGGTCCCCCCACGGCGACGGGACACAGCAGAACAAGGATCAGGAAGATGGCGCGCCGCAAGTTGTGCTCGACGGTTGAGCGCCGCGAGGACGGAGCGGCGAGTGTCAGCGGGTGCCGATCCCGCGCAATCCGGCGGGCGTGAAGTCCGAAGCTTCGCGCTTGATCGGCTCGAACACTTTCGGCTCTTCGTTACGCAGCCCCATGGCGAGATAACGGCCCGACTGCAGATCCGAATGCACCTCGACCATGTTGTACCACATCGGCCGGTCGCAGAACTGAATGTTGTGCGATTCCGCGACGCGCCACAGTTCCTCGCGATTGTCGTACTTGTCGGTCACGAGAATCGCCCAGCTGTCCTCGTCGATGTAGAAGCGCCGCTTCTTGTAGATATGGCTCTGCCCGGGCTTGAGCGTGGCCTCCACCACCCACACGCGGTGCAATTCATAGCGCGCATGATCCGGATTGACGTGACCCGCCTGCAGCACGTCGGAATACTTGAGCTCGTTGCCCACCAGCTTGTACGAGTTGTAGGGCACGTACAGTTCCTGTTTCCCCAAGAGCTTCCAGTCGTAGCGGTCGGTGGCACCGGTGAACATGAAGAAATCGTCGTTGGTGCGCAGACCGTCGGAGGCGGTGCCCGGATTGTCGTAGGCAACCTGCGGCGCCAGTCGCACGCGACGCTGCCCGGGGTTGTAGGTCCATGCCTGCCGCGGCTCCTTCACCTGATCGACCGGCTCGTGGATGAGCAGGATCTGGCCGGCGAGCCGCGCCGGCGCCGTCACTGTCTGCAGGAAATTGGCGAGACGGTTTTCCGTGCGCTGATCCTTCGGCTTGACGAGGTTGCCGTAGTCGAAGTCGTACTCGTACTCGAAGCGCACCGGTGTGTACGCCCCGTCACGCGTGACAGCCGCCTGGCTCCAGTCCATGGCATAGGTATCGCCACGGTAGCGCAGCAGGTGATTCCAGATGGCTTCCTGCCCATTCTTGGGAATCGGAAACGGAACCCCGCCCTGCGTTCCCGTAACCCCGTTGCCGCCGTCGACGAGCTTCGCCCGCGTCGCGTTCGCCATGGTCTCGTCGTAGTGCAACTTGGGAAACGCCGCGGTGCGGCGCGTCGGGTAGACCTGCATCTTCCACGTCGGATACTTCTTGAGGAGCGCCATCTGCCCGGGCGACAGATGGGCCTGGTACTTCTCCATATTGCCGGCATCGATGGTGAGGAGCGGCTTGTCGTCCGGGAACGGGTTCTGATAGTGATTTCCCGGCTGGTGCCCGGAAGGGCACTGTGTGAGACCACCCTCCCACGCCGGGATAGTCCCTGCGGCGTTGCCTGCCTTCTCGGCGCCCATCGGCGTGAGCGATTTGCCCAGTGCGTCCGGCGTCGCTTCGGCCCGCGCGTACTGCGTCGCCAGGACAAGGGCAAACGCGCAGCCCGCAATCACGCTCGATGTCAGACGACGCTTCACCATCGGGCCCCCTCGGCAAACTGCCCTGCTCGACAAGGTTTCAGAACGAGTAACTCACGCTGAGCGCGATGAAGTCACGATCCTTGAGCGGATTCGTGCTGCTCGCGTAATAGCGACTCTGGCCCGCCGGGAAAGGATTCTGGGCGGAGTTCGGGGCGGGATCGATGCCAGCGATCAGGCGGCCGCCGAAGTAGTTCGTGTAGGCGATGTCGGCCTGCCAGTTCTGGCGGTAATTGAAACCGACGCCGATCGTCAGCGACATCGCGCCGCCGTTGAAGGTCGGGCTGACACCGTTCACGTCGTGCCCGAATGCGAGCCGCGGCGACACCGTCGCTGCGCCCAGCGCGTTCGGATAGTCGAGACGCCCGAGGAGCCGATAGCCCCATGAGAAGCGGCTGGCATATCCGGTGGTCTGGTACGAGCCGTACGATGTCGTCGTATTCGACCCCGGTGCGGGAAGGAACACGCCGGGACCATTGAAGTAGAGCCCTGATGGCAGATCGAGGTAAGTGAAGCCAACCTCGCCCACCACCGTGAACTGCTCCGCGCCCACGGTCGGCCCGAAAGCCTTGGTCGCCGTCGATTGCAGCTGCTGCTGAGCCACGCGATCATAGCCGCGGATGACGGTGCCGTTTGGCACCAGGAACGCCAGCGGAACCGAGCGGCCGCCAACGATCGTCGTGGCAGTCCCGGTGATGCTGTTCTGCGCACCGAGCACCGCCAGCAGGACTTCCGGCCCGGCGAATGCGAGCGGCTGGTTCGGTCGGTACGAGTACTCCCCCTGCAAGGCCACGCCCCACGGCCCCGGTGTGCTGAAGCTCATCCCGAAGAGATTGATGTTCTCCGGAAACTC
>JAEUMW010000161.1 GCA_016791345.1 Betaproteobacteria bacterium
CTCCGACGACACCGAGCGCATGCTGGAAGCGCTCGCTCTTCTCGGCGTGCGCATCGACCGCAGCGGTGGCGACACGGTCCAGGTGCAAGGCTGTGGCGGAGTGTTTCCCGTGAAGGCGGCCGAGCTTTTCCTCGGCAATGCCGGCACGGCGTTCCGTCCGCTCACCGCGGTATTGGCTCTGTCCGGCGGACGCTACCGGCTCTCCGGCGTGCCGCGCATGCACGAGCGTCCGATCGGCGATCTGGTCGACGGCCTGAGAAGCCTCGGCGCCGACGTCGCCTACCTCGGCCAGCCGGGGTTCCCGCCGCTGGAGATTCGCCCGGCGCCGGTGGCTGCCGGCGGGCGCGTCGCCGTGCGCGGCGACGTGTCGAGCCAGTTCCTCACGGCCTTGCTGATCGCATTGCCGCTCACCGGGACCGAGACCACGGTGGAAGTGAGCGGCGAGCTCATTTCGAAGCCCTACGTCGACCTCACGATCGCGACGATGGCGCGCTTCGGGGTGCACGTTGCGCGCGACGGCTGGCGCTCGTTCACGATTCGCGCCGGTCAGGGTTACGTGAGCCCCGGCACCGTCTTCGTCGAAGGTGATGCTTCCGCCGCCTCGTACTTCCTCGCGGCCGGCGCCGTCGGCGGTGGACCGGTGCGGGTCGAGGGGGTGGGGCGTGACAGCGTGCAGGGCGATGTGCGCTTCGGTGAAGCGCTGGAGCGTCTGGGAGCGCGCGTCGCTACCGGCGACAACTGGATCGAGGCGAGCGCCCCCGCAGCGGACAAGCTGCACGCCTTCGACCTCGATCTCAACCACATCCCCGACGCCGCAATGACTCTCGCCGTGGTCGCGCTCTTCGCCGACGGGCCGAGCCGCTTGCGCAACATCGCGAGCTGGCGCGTGAAGGAGACCGACCGCATCGCCGCGATGGCGACCGAGCTGCGCAAGGTCGGCGCAACGGTCGAGGAGGGGCCGGACTGGCTGTCGGTATCGCCGCCGGCCGCGGGGCGCCTCACGCCGCATGCGGCGATAGACACCTACGACGACCATCGGATGGCGATGTGCTTCTCGCTCGTGGCACTCGGCGACGTGCCGGTCCGCATCAACGACCCGAAATGCGTCGCGAAGACTTTTCCCGACTATTTCGAGCGCTTCGCGACGATCGCGCGGCCGGCGCCCGTCATCGCCATCGACGGACCTTCGGCCTCGGGCAAGGGCACGGTGGCGGAACGCGTGGCGCAGGCGCTGGGCTTTCACCTGCTCGACAGCGGCGCGCTGTATCGCCTGGTCGCGCTGAAGACTCTGCGCGCGGCCACGCCCCCGGCGGACGAGGCCGGCGTCGCGCGGCTCGCAGAGACGCTCGATGCCGAGTTCACGCCATCGGGCATCCTCCTCGACGGCGAGCCGGTCGGAGACGCGCTGCGCGCCGAAGAGACGGGGATCGTCGCCTCGCGCGTGGCGGCGCTGCCCGCCGTGCGCAGTGCGCTGCTCGCGCGCCAGCGCGCTTTCCGCCGCGCGCCCGGGCTGGTCGCGGACGGCCGCGACATGGGCTCGGTGGTCTTTGCCGATGCCGAGCTCAAGATCTTCCTCACGGCAAGCGCCGAGGAGCGCGCGAAGCGCCGCTATAAGCAGTTGATGGAAAAAGGATTGAGTGCTACGATGCGCGCAATTTTGCAGGACATCGAGGCGCGCGACCGGCGTGATGCCGGGCGCGACGTGGCTCCCCTGCAAGTGTGCGCGGATGCGGAGATGCTCGACACCACCGACCTCTCGATAGAGGAGGCGGTCGCCTTCATCCTGGCTCGCTATCGGGCCGTGTCATCCGCGTGAACGAGGTGCCAACGTCCATCGTACCCGGGCCTGCCCGGCCGATGGCGACGGCGTGAGACCAACCCATGCCCCGCCGGCTGATTGGCGGGTGTTCTTTTCAGGCTGTTCCACTTCATGGTTACAACTGCTGCTGCCCAACCCGTCTCCAACCCCGCCCCCGAAAGCTTTGCCGCGCTGTTCGAAGAGAGCCTGTCGCGCAAGGAAATGCGCATCGGCGAAGTCATCACCGCCGAGGTGGTGCGCGTCGATCCCAACTTCGTGGTCGTCAATGCCGGACTCAAGTCCGAAAGCTTCATTCCCGTCGACGAGTTCCGCAACGACCGCGGCGAGGTCGAAGCGCAACCCGGTGAGTTCGTCTCGGTCGCGATCGAGGCCCTCGAAGATGGTCACGGCGAGACGCGCCTGTCGCGCGACAAGGCCCGCCGCCTGGCTGCCTGGACCGATCTCGAAGCCGCCCTCGAACGGGGCAGCGTCGTTCAGGGCGTCATCACCGGCAAGGTGAAGGGCGGGCTCACCGTCATGATCAACGGCATCCGCGCGTTCCTGCCCGGGTCTCTGGTCGACATCCGCCCGATGAAGGACACCACGCCGATCGAAGGCAAGGCGGCGGACTTCAAGGTCATCAAGCTCGACCGCAAGCGCAACAACGTCGTCGTGTCGCGGCGCGCGGTGCTCGAGCAGACGCAGGGCGCGGAGCGTCAGGCGCTGCTGGAGAATCTGCAGGAAGGCGCCGTCGTCAAGGGCATCGTCAAGAACATCACCGACTACGGTGCCTTCGTCGATTTGGGCGGCATCGACGGTCTGCTGCACATCACCGATCTCGCCTGGCGTCGCGTGAAGCACCCCTCGGAGGTGCTGAGCGTGGGCGACGAGGTCGAGGCGAAGGTGCTCAAGTTCGACCAGGAAAAGAACCGCGTCTCGCTCGGCATGAAGCAGCTCGGCGAAGACCCGTGGGTCGGGCTGTCGCGCCGCTATCCCACTGGTACGCGGCTCTTCGGCCGGGTCACCAATCTCACCGACTACGGTGCGTTCGTGGAGATCGAGCCTGGGATCGAAGGTCTCGTCCACGTGTCGGAGATGGACTGGACCAACAAGAACATCCATCCGTCGAAGGTGGTGCAGCTGGGCGACGAGGTGGAGGTCATGATCCTCGAGATCGACGAGGACCGCCGCCGCATCTCGCTCGGCATGAAGCAGTGCATGCCGAACCCCTGGGAAGAGTTCTCGATGAACTTCAAGAAGGGCGACCGGGTGCGCGGCCAGATCAAGTCGATCACCGATTTTGGCATCTTCATCGGGCTTGCCGGCAACATCGACGGCCTCGTGCACCTGTCCGACCTGTCCTGGCACGCGACGGGCGAGGAGGCGGTGCGCAATTACAAGAAGGGCGAGGAAGTCGAGGCGGTCGTGCTCTCCATCGACGTCGAGCGCGAGCGCATCTCGCTCGGCATCAAGCAGCTCGAAGGCGACCCGTTCACCACCTTCGTTGCCAGCCACGACAAGGGCGCGGTGGTGCGTGGCGTGGTGAAGTCGCTCGATCCGAAGGGTGCGGTGGTCACGCTGGAGCCGGATGTCGAAGGCTATCTGCGCGCCTCCGAGGTCGCGCGTGATCGCGTCGAGGACATCCGCAGCCATCTCAAGGAAGGCGACGAAGTCTCGGTGATGATCATCAACATCGATCGCAAGAACCGCAGCATCAATCTCTCGATCAAGGCCAAGGATCTCGCCGAGACCAACGAGGCGCTGCAGAAGATCGCGGCGGAGAACGAGCGGGGGGCGGGTACCACGAGCCTCGGGGCGCTGCTCAAGGCCAAACTGGATGGAAAGAGCTCTGAACAGTAAGGAAGGTCCGGCCATGACCAAGTCGGATTTGATCGCCCGGCTTGCGGTGCGCTATCCGCAGCTCGTGGCGAAGGATGCGGAGCTAGCCGTGAAGATGATCCTCGACGCCATGGCCAAGTGCCTGGCCGAGGGTCGCCGCATCGAGATCCGCGGCTTTGGCAGCTTCGGCCTGAACTATCGGCCGCCGCGCACCGGTCGCAATCCGAAGTCCGGCGAGAAGGTCCACGTCCCGGCGAAGCACGTGCCGCACTTCAAGGCGGGCAAGGAGTTGCGGGAACGGGTCGACCTCAAGAACGCAGAGTAGCGCGTTCGTTGCATGACCCCGGAATCGGCGCGGCTTGCGGGCCGCGCCTTTTCTTGTGTGGGGGGCTGAAGGCGGAGGGAGCGATGCGCGTCGTCGGCTGGATTGTCAAGATCATTCTGTTCGTGCTGCTGGTCGGGTTCGCGGTGAAGAACACCGATCCGATCACGGTGCGCTTCTATCTCGGCTACGAGTGGCACTCGCCGCTCGTCTTCGTGCTGCTCGTCTTCTTCGCGGGTGGCGCCGCATTCGGCGCGCTCTCCAGCCTGCCCTACGCCTTCCGCCATCGCCGCGAGATCCGCGACCTCAGGCAGGAACTGACCAACCGCCCGCAGACGCCTGCCGTGGACACGCCGCCCGCCGAGCGCGCGGCCGGGCAAACCACCGCGGACCTGTCCTAGTGCCGTCGGGTCTCAAGCTCGTGACGAACATGCCCACACCGATCCGCGCCGCGAACTTCTGACCCGGGACACTCGCGTGCAATTCGATTTCTGGTGGTTCCTGCTCGCGCTGCCGCTCTTCTTCGGCATGGGCTGGGTCGCCGCGCGCATCGACATCAAGCAGCTGCTCTCGGAGTCGAGCGAGCTGCCACGGACCTACTTTCGCGGACTCAACTTCCTGCTGAACGATCAGCAGGATCAGGCCATCGAGTCGTTCTCGGAAGTGGTGCGCGTGAGTCCCGAGACAGCAGAGCTGCATTTCGCGCTCGGCCATCTCTACCGCAAGCGCGGCGAGGTGGAGCGGGCGGTCCGGCTGCACGAGGATCTCGTGCAGCGGCCGGACATCCCCGACGATCTGCGCACCAACGCGCGCTACGAGCTCGGCCTCGACTTCCTCAAGGCCGGCTTCCTGGACCGCGCGGAGGCACAGTTTATCGAGCTCGAAGGCACACCGTCCGAGCAGCGTGCTCTCAAGCTCCTCCTGGAGATCTATCAGCAGGAGCGCGACTGGGCGAAGGCGATCGAGACCTCGCGCAAGATGGACAGCATCACCGGCCGCTCCAGCGCGAAGGACATCGCGAATTTCTATTGCGAGCTGGCGCAGTCCGAAATCACGCACTCGCGTCCCGACGTGGCCGAGCAGCATCTGCGCGAAGCCCTCGCGGTCAACGAGAAGTGCACGCGCGCAAACATCCTGCTCGGGGAACTTGCCGCACAACGCGGACAGCCGGAGCTCGCGCTGGAGTGCTGGAAGCGCGTCGAGCACCAGGATCCGCGCTATCTGGCGCTGCTCGCCGATCGCCTGCGCGACACCTATGAGCAGGTCGGCCGCCGTGACGAGGGCCTGCAACTGCTGAAGGGGTATCTCGGGATCTCGCCTTCGCTCGATCTGCTCGACGTGGTGTTCCATGCAACGCTCGAGCGCGACGGGTCGGAGGCCGGCTACCGCCTCGTGCGCAACGAACTGCGGCGCAATCCTTCGCTCCTCGGCCTGGATAAGCTGCTGGAGGCGGCGCTGATCGAGGCGCCGAACGAGCAGCGGCGCGACATCGAACTCGTACGCAAGCTGGTCGGCTATCATTCGCGCAACCTCGCGATGTACCAGTGCGACCACTGCGGCTTCCGCCTGCGGCAATTCACCTGGCGTTGCCCCGCCTGCGGTGCCTGGGAGAGCTACTCGCCGCTGCGCAGCGAGGAACGGAGTGCCGCATGAACGGACCGCGCGTCATCGTCGCGCTTGATTTTCCTGATGCTCGGGCTGCCCTGGATCTTGCGCGGCGACTCGATCCGGCACGCTGCCGGGTCAAGGTCGGCAAGGAGCTTTTCACGGCAGCCGGGCCGGCGCTCGTCGAGGCGCTGCGGGAGCGCGGCTTCGAGATCTTCCTCGACCTCAAATTCCACGATATCCCGAACACGGTAGCGAGCGCCTGTCGCGCGGCGGCGGCGCTGGGCGTGTGGATGATCAACGTACACGCGCTCGGCGGTCGCGCGATGCTGCACGCGGCACGCGACGCGATCGAGGGTATGCCGCAGCGGCCGTTGCTGACCGCGGTCACCGTTCTTACCAGCCTGTCGGCGCCAGATCTGCCCGAAATCGGCCTCTCGGGCACGCCGGAGGAGAACGTGCTGCGCCTTGCCGGCCTGGCCCAGGCAGCCGGGCTGGATGGCGTCGTGTGCTCGGCGCAGGAAGCGCGGGCGCTGCGCGCTGCGCTCGGCGAGGGTTTCGTCCTGGTGACACCCGGCATCCGCATGGCCGACGATGCCGCCGGCGACCAGAGCCGTGTCGTGACACCGCGCGCGGCAATCGAGGCAGGCGCAACCTATCTCGTGGTGGGACGACCGGTGACACGGGCAGTCGACCCGGCAACGGCGCTCGCGCGCATTCTCACTGACCTCGGGCCCACGCGCAGCGAGGGCGGATGATGATGGCGGTGGCAGCGCCCGACATGAAACGCATCGCGGCCACACGCCTGCTGGTCGTCGGCGACGTGATGCTCGATCGCTACTGGTTCGGCGAGGTGAGCCGCATCTCGCCCGAGGCGCCGGTGCCGGTGGTCAAGGTGGACCGCGTGGAAGCGCGTCCGGGCGGCGCGGCAAACGTCGCGCGCAACGTCGCCGCGCTGCGGGCCGGTGTCGAACTGCTCTCCGTGATCGGCGAGGACGAGGCCGGGGAGACGCTCGAGGCGTTGCTCGCGGAAGAGGACATCCCCGCCTCGCTGCACCGCGATGCCGCGGTCACGACCACGGTGAAGCTGCGCGTGATCGGACGCCAGCAGCAACTGCTGCGCATCGACTTCGAAACCTGGCCGAGTCACGAGACGCTCGCCGCGAAGCTGGCGGAGTTCGAGGAACTGCTGCCGTCCGCCGACGTGGTGATCCTGTCCGACTACGGCAAGGGCGGTCTCGCTCACATCGAGCGCATGATCGCGCTTGCCCGCGAACGGGGCACGACCGTGCTCGTCGATCCGAAAGGCGAGGATTACGTCCGCTATCGCGGGGCGACGCTGCTCACGCCGAATCGCGCCGAGTTCCGGCAGGTGGTCGGCCGCTGGCGCAGCGAAACGGAGCTCGAGGAGAAGGCGCAGCGCCTGCGCGAGGAACTCGACCTGGGGGCGCTGCTCGTCACCCGCAGCGAGGACGGCATGAGCCTGTTCCAGGCGAGCGGGTGCCTGCACGTGCCGACGGTGGCACGCGAGGTGTATGACGTGAGCGGTGCCGGAGATACCGTGATCGCGACCCTCGGCGTCATGCTGGCGGCGGGGACGAGTCTCGCCGAAGCGGTGCGCCACGCGAACCGCGCGGCGGGCATTGTCGTCGGCAAGCTCGGCACGGCGGTCGCTACCCCCGAGGAACTGTTCGGGGCCTAAGTTCGTCTCTCTCGGAAGATGCGGGCCATAATGGACGGCAAGGCATGCACCGGCAGTGCGCCCGGCGTGTCCCATCCGCATTGCGCACAGGCTGGAGGTCTCGCATGATCGTAGTGACGGGCGCCGCAGGATTCATCGGCGCCAACCTCGTCAGGGGTCTCAACGACCGCGACGAGTCCGATATTCTGGCGGTCGACAATCTCACGCGCGGCGACAAGTTCGCCAACCTGGTGGATTGCGAGATCGCCGATTATCTCGACAAGGAAGTCTTCCTGCGCGAGCTTGCCGACGGCACCTTCGACGGCGAGATCACCGCCATCCTCCATCAGGGCGCGTGCTCCGACACGATGGAGCGCGATGGCCGCTACCTGATGGAGAACAACTACCGCTACACGGTGACCCTGTTCGAGCATTGCCAGAGCGAGGACGTGCCCTTCATCTACGCCTCCTCGGCCGCGGTGTACGGCGCGGGGCCGACCTTCGCCGAGGGCCGCACGAACGAAGCGCCGCTCAATGCCTACGGCTATTCGAAGTTCCTCTTCGATCAATATCTGCGGCGGCGCTGGGCCGACCGTACCGCTCCCGTGATCGGGCTGCGCTACTTCAACGTCTACGGCCCACGCGAGGCGCACAAGGGGCGCATGGCGTCGGTCGCGTTCCATTTCTATCGCCAGTTCCGGACATCGGGGCAGGTGCGGCTCTTCGAGGGCAGCGGTGGCTACGGGCCCGGCGAGCAGCGCCGCGACTTCGTCTCGGTGGAAGATGCCGTGCGCGCGAACCTGTATTTTCTCGACAATCCCGACCGCTCCGGCATCTTCAATGTCGGCACCGGCGCCGCGCAGACCTTCAACGAAGTGGCGGTCGCCACCATCAACGCGTGCCGCGCGGCGGCCGGCGAAGCGCCGCTTGGCCTCGGCGCCATGCGCCAAGTCGGCATGATCGAGTACATCCCGTTCCCGGAAGGATTGAAGGAGCGCTACCAGAGCTATACCGAGGCCGATCTCGGCAACCTGCGCAAGGCCGGTTACGACGAGCCGTTCCTGCGCGTCGAGGAAGGTGTCGCGCGCTACGTCGACTGGATGCTCGAGCGGGACGGTGCAGCGCCCGTGAGCCGGAAGTGACAGAGGTGAACGACGTGAACATGAACACGCCAGCGGGCAGCGCGGCGGGCCTCGGCCATTACCTGGAGCACTTCGTCGGCAACACGCCGCTCGTACGACTGAAGCGCATGCCGGGTGTCACCACCAACGTGATCCTCGGCAAGCTCGAAGGCAACAACCCGGCGGGCTCGGTGAAGGACCGCCCGGCGCTTTCGATGATCACGCGGGCCGAGAAGCGTGGCGAGATCAGGCCGGGTGACACGCTCATCGAGGCCACCAGCGGCAATACCGGCATCGCGCTCGCCATGGCGGCGGCCATGATGGGTTATCGGATGGTGCTGATCATGCCGGAGCACCTGTCGATCGAGCGCCGGCAGACGATGGCGGCTTTCGGTTCCGAGATCGTGCTGGTGACCAAGGAGGAGGGCATGGAAGGCGCACGTGACCTGGCCGACCGGATGGTGGCCGAGGGGCGTGGCGTCATGCTCGACCAGTTCGCCAATCCCGACAATCCGCTGGCGCACTACGAGACGACGGGTCCGGAGATCTGGCGCGACACGGGCGGTCGCATCACGCATTTCGTCGCCACCATGGGCACCACCGGCACCATCATGGGCGTGTCGCGCTATCTCAAGGAGCAGAATCCCGCGATACAGATCATCGGCGTGCATCCGGCCGAGGGCTCCCAGGTGCCCGGCATCCGCAAGTGGCCGGAAGCCTATCAGCCGAAGATCTTCGACGCACACCGCGTCGATCGCGTCATCGAGTGCACGCAGGCCGACGCCGAGGAGACGGCACGCCGCATGGCGCGCGAGGAAGGCGTCTTCGCCGGCATCTCGTCCGGCGGCGGTCTCTGGGCAGCGCTGGAGGTGAGCCGCGAGGTCGAGCACGCGGTCATCGTGTGCGTCGTCTGCGATCGCGGCGATCGCTATCTTTCCACCGGCGTTTTCCCCGCCTGACCGGCTCGTTGTTCGCGCGCCTCGCTGTTTTGCCGGCGTTGCCGGCGGCCTGGCTCTACGGCGTGGCAGCGGTGCACGCGGCGGAACTCACGATCAGCGCGGAGCGTCTCGAAGGGCCCGGATTCACGGTGCGCTCAGCCCGCATGCGGCTCGATGCACGCGAGCCTGGCCGACTCGAACTGCGTCTGCAGTCGCTCGCGGCGCTCGGCCGCGAGTGGCGTGAAGCCACCCTGACCTGCGACCTCGTCGCCACCCGCGGCGCCCGCATCGGCTGCGAGAGCGGAGCGCTGGAGGTCGGCCAGCGGATCCCCCTGCGCGCCGCCTACGACACCGCGAACGGCGAGGTCGATGTCGAACTCACGCCGCCTGCAGGCGGGCACTGGCGCCTGGCGGGCGCTCCCCGGGCAGCAGGCTGGCACGGGCGTTTGACGATCGAGCGCGGTGCCCTTGCCGCCGTCGCACCGTTCCTGCCGCCGACGGCGCCTAGCCCGAACGCGGGACAGGTGTCGGGCAGCATCGCCGTCGCGCCGTCTGCCGGCGGCCTCGACATCGAGGGTGCGCTCGCGTTCTCGGGTGTCGGCTTCAGCGACGCCGCTGGCCGCGCTGCGGGAGAAGCCCTCGCCGGGGAGGTCAAGCTGGCGGCGCAGATTCGAGATGACGGGATGCGCTATCGCGGCACCCTCGACTGGCAGGAGGGCGCACTCTATGTGCAGCCGCTCTATCTCAAGGGGGGGCAGAAGCTGTCCGTGGAGGGCGCAGTGGACGCGCGCCAGATCACCGTGGAGGCCGGTCGTCTGCGGGCGGGTGGTGTGGGTGAGGTCACGTTCTCCGCCACCTGGGACCGCGAGCGCGGTGCGCTTGCCAGCTCGGCCGGGGGCGCGGCGGCGCTCGACATCCGCGGCGTCTACGAGGTGTTCGCGCGACCGGCGCTGGCTGCGACCGCGGCTGCGGACCTGACCACCGACGGCACGGCCGACTTCGGCTGGCGTTTCGGGGACGGCGCGCTGCAGGCGTTCTACCTGAACCTGCACGGGGCGCACTTCCAGGACCGGCAGGGGCGCTTCGGTCTTAGCGACCTCGACGCCAACATGCCCTGGGAGCGCACGGCACCGACGCAGGCCCGCGTTACCTTGGGCAAGGGGCAGGTGCTGCAACTGCCGGTCGGGCGCGTCGAGGTCCCGATGGAACTCGACGGGTTCGTGGCACGCGTCGCGCAAGTGGAAATACCCGTGCTCGACGGCAAGCTGCGCATGAACGATTTCGTCGCGCGACGCGAAGACGACGCGTGGGAATGGACCTTCGCCGGCGGGCTCACGCCGGTTTCGGTGGAAGCGCTCACGCGCGCGCTGGGCACTCACGTCATGCTCGGCACACTCTCCGCCGAGGTGCCGAAGGTGCGCTATCGGTCGTCGACGGTTGCGGTGGAGGGGGCGCTGCTCTTCCAGGTGTTCGACGGCACCGTCGTCGTCGATCGCCTGTCCCTCGCCGATCCGTTCGGCAGCGTTCCGCGACTCTTCGCGGATGTCGACATGCGCAATCTCGACCTCGATCTCGTCACGCGGACCTTTGCCTTCGGCAGCATCACCGGGCGCATCGATGCCACCGTGACCGGGCTCGAGCTGGCGGCATGGCAGCCGGTCGCGTTCGACGCGCACGTCGACAGCAGCCCCGGCAGCTACCCGAAGCGCATCAGCCAGCGTGCGGTGGAGAACATCACCGCACTCGGCGGCGGCAGTGCGGCAGCGGCGATGCAGCGCACCGCGCTCAAGCTCTTCGACACCTTCGGCTATCGCCGCATCGGCTGGCGCTGCAGGCTTGCGAACGGGGTGTGCCGGATGAGCGGGATCGCCGCGAAGGACGGCGGCTACGTCATCGTCGAAGGCGGGGGCATACCGGCCATTTCCGTCCTGGGCTACAATCGGGCCGTTGATTGGCAGGAACTCATCACCCGGCTCGCACGCGTCACGCGCGAAGACAGCGCGCCTACCATCCAATGAGCAAAGCACGGAAACAGCGGCTCGCCCGGCAGGGCGCCGCGAGCTTGGGCGTGGTGGCGCTGGCCGGCTGTGTCACCATCAACATCTATTTTCCCGCGGCCGCCGCGGAGAAGGCCGCAGACAAGATCATCGACGAGGTGTGGCGACTGCCGAAGCCCGCCGCACCGGTCACCCCGGCCGACGCCGCGCCGACGGCGCCCATTCCCCTCCCCTGAGCGTCGCGCAAACGACCCGACACATGGCCCCAAGTCACTTGCCACGTTTTCTCGCCTGCCTTGCTCTCGTCGTGACGGTGTTCGCATCGCTGCCGGCTCGTGCACAGGCCAATCTCGACATCGACACACCCGCGATCACCGCGACGCGCAACGCCATGGCGGCACGCTATCCGCAGCTCGAACCGTTCTTCGCCAGCGGTGCGGTCGGGCTCACGCGCGACGGCATGGTGGCGCTGCGCGACCCGAACGCCATTCCCCTCGACCAGCGGGCTACGGTGAATGCGCTCGTCGCCCAGGAGAACCGGGACCGCGCGGCGCTCTATCGCGAGATCGCCCAAGCCAACGGCCACCCGGAATGGGAGGCAGACATCCGCAGCACTTTCGCGCGCCGCTGGATCGACCGGGCGCGCGCCGGCTGGTGGGTTCAGGACGCGGCGGGAGGGTGGAGCAGGCGATAAGCCGCCGGTTCGATCCCGGCGTGCCGCGTCGCCTGCCGCATCCCGTTCGAGACGAGCCATCGTGATTCCCGTTCTCGTCTTCGACATCGAAACGATCCCCGACGTCGCCGGCCTGCGCAGGCTTTACGAACTCGCGCCGGACATGTCCGACGACGACGTGGCCGAGGCCGCGTTCCAGCGGCGGCGGCAGGCTACCGGCGGCGACTTCCTGCAGCTGCATCTGCACCGCGTGGTGACGATCGCGTGTGCGATGCGCGACCGCGACAGCTTCCGTGTCTGGTCGCTCGGCGAGCCGGAGGACGACGAGTGCGGCATGATCCAGCGCTTCTTCGACGGCATCGAGAAATACACGCCGCAGCTCGTCTCGTGGAACGGCGGCGGCTTCGACCTGCCGGTGTTGCACTATCGCGGCCTGATTCACGGCGTGTGCGCGGGGCGCTACTGGGACATGGGCGAGAACGACCGCGACTTCAGGTGGAACAACTACATCAGCCGCTATCACACGCGCCACCTTGACATGATGGACATGCTCGCCCTTTACCAGCCGCGCGCCAACGCACCGCTCGACCAGCTCGCGCAGCTCATGGGGTTCCCGGGCAAGCTCGGCATGGACGGCTCGCGCGTCTGGGAGGCGTATCGGCACGGGGATCTCGCGTCGATCCGGCACTACTGCGAGACCGACGTCGTCAACACCTTCCTGGTTTTCCTCCGCTTCCAGCTCCTGCGCGGCCTGCTGACCGAAGAGCAGTACGGCGAGGACTGTGCGCTCGTGCGCGAGGTGCTCGGCCGTTCGCAGGCGATCCACTGGCAACAGTTCCTCGCGGCGTGGGCAGCGTAGTGCGCTGAGCCACGCCAGTTTGCATGCTCACGATCGAATCCCTGGACCAGGAAGGTCGCGGCGTGGCGCGCGCCGATGGCAAGGTGATCTTCGTCGAAGGTGCTCTGCCCGGCGAGGTCGTCGACTGGACACCGTTCCGGCGCAAGCCGAAGTTCGAGGTCGGCACGGTTACGACCGTGCACCGCGCCAGCTCGCAGCGGGTGGCGCCACGCTGCCGGCATTTCGGTGTGTGCGGCGGGTGCAGCCTGCAGCACCTGGATCCGCTCGGTCAGGTCGCGGTCAAGCAGCGCAAGCTCGAGGATGATCTCCGGCATATCGGGCGCGTGCGCGCAGAGACGCTGTTGCCGCCGATCTACGGTCCGTTCTGGGGCTACCGTCACCGCGCGCGGTTCGCCGTGCGCGAGGTGCCGAAGAAAGGCGGCGTACTGGTCGGCTTCCACGAAAGACGCAGCTCTTACGTCGCCGACATGGATTCGTGCGAGATCGTGCCGGCGCGCATTTCCCGTCTCCTGCGGCCCTTGCGGGGACTCATCGGCGGTCTGTCGATCAGGCGCGAGCTGCCGCAGATCGAGCTCGCAGTGGG
>JAEUMW010000162.1 GCA_016791345.1 Betaproteobacteria bacterium
GCCGGTGACCAGCACGCGGCCCGCACCGAAGCGGTCGGCGATGAAGCCCGTGAACGGCTGCGTTGCGCCCCACACGAGATTCTGCAGCGCGAGGGCGAGCGAGAAGACTTCGCGGCCCCAGCCGAAGTCGGCGCTCATCGGTTGCAGGAAGAGTCCGAAGGCGTGCCGGATGCCCATCGAAAGCGTCACGATGAGCCCGCCGCAGAGAATCACCACGCCTGGGGTGCGCCAGTTGGTCGTCATTGCCTTTACCTCGATCGATCGCGCTGCGCCGCGCGCGGGGCCGGCTTGGCCGGTGTCGCCGGGACGCTCTGAACGTCCCGCCGCAGAGCGGAAAGGCGCCGCAGCATGTCGTCCAGCGCTTCGTCGCCGACGGCGCTGCGCACCGCCTGCTGGGCCTGCGCCCAAAGCGGCCGGGCACGCGCAATTGCCGCGCTGCCGACTTCCGTCACCACGACGCGGCGCGTGCGCGGGTCGTCACCCGTGGAGATCTCGATCAGCCCCTGCCGCTCCAGCGGCTTCAGATTGCGCGTGAGCGTGGTGCGATCGAGTTCCATCGCCTCGGCCAGTTCGCCGAGACGCGGCTCACCGGCTCTTTCGATCGCCAGCAGCAGCGAAAACTGCGTGACCAGCAGGCCGCTCGGCGCGAGCATCTCGTCGTAGAGCCGGGTGACCGAACTTGCCGCCCGCCTCAAGTTGATGCAGACACATTTCGCCGCCATGTTCCGACGCTCCGTTACGTGTATATACACGTATATTGCGGCGCGCGCTCCGGCTTGTCAACTCGATGCGGGGACTATGGCCTGTTCGGTTACAGGCCCGGTTTCACGTCTTGACCGGATCGGTGCTCACTGCTGCGCGGGCGCGCTTCGCTGACTCGAGCGCCTCCGCTGCGCCTGGATAGACCTTCGGCGACAGACCGTGGCCGCCGAGCTTGAGCCCGAGCATCATGCGCGTGAAGGCGCTCGTGCTGTAGCGGCTGACGTTCGAATAGAAGCGGCTCACCACGTCGCGCACCATCCGCGCATAGTCGTCGGAAAGATCCAGAGGAATGCTGAAGTTGTCGTAGTTCACCACGGTCGCCACCTTGCGGCCGAGCGGGGCCAGGATCGATTCGACCTGCTGGCGGATCGCCTCGATGTCGTCCTTCGACTTGATTTCGAGGTTTTCGAAATTGATGAAGAAGAGGTTCTCCTCCGGGTCGTAGCGGAAGCGCGACTCGAGCGGCACGCGCATCATGTCGTTGCGCAGCCCCATCGGCTCCGGCCGGAAGATGCGTGCGTCCATGAGCGGCACGGGGCCGCGAATCACCGGCTTGAAGTCCATGAAGGGCAGGATGTCGCGTTCGATGTCGATGCCGGGGGCGACTTCGACCAGTTCCAGCCCCTCCTCGCACAGCCGGAAGACGCAGCGCTCGGTGACGTAGAGGACCGGCTGGCCGCGGCTCACCGCTACCTTGCCGCTGAAGGTCTTGTGCTCGACCTCGCTCACGAACTTGCGCGCCTTGCCTTCGGAGACGATGCGCACCGCGCCATTCTCGATGGCGATGGCAAGCCCGCCCGCCGTGAAAGTGCCGGTGAACACCACCTTCTTCGCGTTCTGGCTGATGTTGATGAACCCGCCGGCACCCGCGAGTTTCGGTCCGAACTTGCTCACGTTGAGATTGCCTTCCCGGTCGGCCTGGGCCAAGCCGAGGAAGGTGGCATCGAGGCCGCCGCCGTCATAGAAGTCGAACTGGCTCGGCTGGTCGATGACCGCGGCCGTGTTCACCGCGGCCCCGAAGTCGAGCCCGCCCGCAGGCACGCCACCGACGACTCCGGGTTCTGCCGTGAGCGTCATCAGGTCGATGATCTTTTCCTCGTTCGCCACCGCCGCGATGCCTTCGGGCATGCCGATACCCAGGTTCACGACGCTGTTCGGGGAAAGTTCGAGCGCGGCACGACGCGCGATGACCTTGCGCTCGTCGAGTTCCATCGGCGGCAGCGATTCCACCGGCACGCGGATCTCGCCGCTGTACGCAGGGTTGTACTGGGTGGCGAAAGTCTGCCAGTGATTCTCGGGCTTGGCGACAACGACGCAGTCCACGAGAATGCCCGGCACCTTCACGTCGCGCGGATTGAGCGAATTGCGCTCGGCGACGCGCTCGACCTGGGCGATGACGTAACCGCCGCAGTTCTTCACCGCCGTGGCGATTGCCAGCACTTCGAGCGTG
>JAEUMW010000163.1 GCA_016791345.1 Betaproteobacteria bacterium
CCGAGCTTGCCGGGGTAGGGGCTGCGCTTGCCGGACAGGGCCAGCAACTGGGCGTTGGTCCCGGTGGCCATGACGAGCACTTCCGCCGGCGTGTACCAGCGGGTCAGCGTGGCCAGCAGCGCGCCCTGGCGCCGTGCCAGCGCAGGAGAGAACAGGACATCGGTGCCGAACGCCGTCTTGAGCTTGTACTTCTTCGCCAGCCGGTAGGCGGCATCCATGCCGGCGAACACTTCATGAAACTTCTCCCGCTCGTCCGACCCGGGCGGAAACACGTTTGCCATGTCTTCGGAAAACGGCTGGATGCTGAGCCAGATGCCGCGCTCCGCCATGAGCTTCGCGGTAGGCTCGTCCATCAGGTGGCCGTGCTCGATGCACTTGACCCCTTGCCCGATGGCCCGCCGAATCGATTCGGACGTATAGGCATGCACGGTAACGTACGTACCCCAGTTCTCGGCGGCTTCCACCGCGGCGCGCAGTTCCGGCTCGGTGAAGGTGGTTACGTCTATTGGACTATGCGGCGACGCGACGCCGCCGCCCGCAGTCAGCTTGATCTGCGTCGCGCCCAGCATCAACTGTTCGCGCACGCGCACCCGCACCTCGTCCGGACTGTCGGCGACCATGCTGGCGCCGAGCACTTCCATCCGGGACGGCGGTTCGCCGAGCACGCGCGGCAACTCGTACAACTGACGGAAGTCGCCGTGACCGCCGGTGACGGTGATGACGGCGCCGGACGGGAAGATGCGCGGACCGGCGACGATGCCCTCGTCGATGGCGCGCTTGAGCCCGAACGTCGGCCCGCCGAGATCGCGCACCGTGGTGAATCCGCGCAGCAACGTATCGGTTGCCTCGGCGCCTGCCACCAGGGTCGTGTAGCCGACGTCGGCGCCCAGGGCGGAGGCGGGGGTGGGCCGCACGAGCATCGCGTGCCAGTGCACGTCGATGAGACCCGGCATCAGCGTGCGCCCGCCGCCGTCGATGACGACCGCGTCCGCGTGGCCGTCGATCGCGATCGGTGTCGCCGAGATGCGCTCGATCGTATTGCCGCGCACCAGCACGTACGACGGCCCGGAGAGCTTGCCGCTCTTGCCGTCGAAGATGCGGACGTTCTGGATTACCGTCGCCGGCGGCGGTGGCGTCTGCGCATGGAGCAAGGCTGTGAACCCGCACAAGAGCACAAGCATGATCGAGCGGGTGATCACGATCGTTATTCCTTCATCCCGGCAGGTTGCGCGGCGCTGCGCTGTGAGTGGGCCGAGCATAGCAATGGCGCGACCGGGGCGCCATAGACTTACGCGAGGTCTTCGTTGAACCGCAGCCGGTTCCCGAAGGGATCGGTGACCTGCATCAGCTTCGCGTTCCACGGCGCGAGCTCGATTGCGGGTCGCAGGTACGGATAGTTCTTCGACGTGAGCTCGTGGTGAAACTGATCGAGACCGCTGACGCGGACGAAGACGGTGCCCCCCGGGCAGCAGTCGCCGTGGTGCTCAGTCAGATGGAGAACGCAGGTCGATCTTGATATCTGCAGGTAGAGCGGGGCGTTCGCGTCGAACCGGTGCTCCCAGTCCAGCGTGAAGCCGAGAAATCCAAGGTAGAACTCGCGGGCCTTCGCCACATCGAAAATCCGCAACAGCGGGATGGTCTGCAGAACGTCCAAGGCGGCTCTCGCGGCTACTGGTGAGCGAATTCGGTCAGACGTGGTTGGCTCACAGTCCGCTAGGAAGCGGGCCTGTCCTTGGACGCGCTCCCGCTCGCGTCGTAGCGCTCCGAGAGTTCAACGGTGATTCCTTCCGGACCCCACAGAAACACGAGCTTGCGCCCGTGGAAATCGAGCATGTCGTTCCGCGTCTCGACGCCTGCGGCGCGCAGTCGCACGATCTCGCTCTCGAGATTTCCGACCGCGAAACAGATGTGGTTGAAGCCAACCGTACTCAGGT
>JAEUMW010000164.1 GCA_016791345.1 Betaproteobacteria bacterium
TTCCTCCTCGGATACGTCTTCGAGGCAGCCCAGGTTCACCCCATACATTTCGCCGAGCGGCGTTTCGGTGCCGTGACCGAATGCACGCACGCCGCAGTGCCTGCAGAAGAAGTGCTCGTTCTTGCGCGTGTTGAAGAGATACTTCGTGAGATCGCCCTCGCCGCTCAGCAGGCGAAAGTTCTCGGGCCTCGCGATCGCCGGCCAGAATCGGGTGCGCCGGCAGATCGAGCAGTTGCAGCGGAAGGACGGCTGCGTCAGGTCGAGGTCGGCCTCGAAGCGCACCGCTCCGCAGTGGCACGAGCCGCGGTAGGTCTTGATCATCTGCGGTCACACGGCATAGGTGGATACCTCGACGAGATTCCCGTCCGGGTCGCGAAAGTAGACGGACATGATCGGTCCGAGCGCTCCGGTTCTCGCAATCGGCCCTTCTTCAGTCACCACATCGCAGCGACGCAGATGCTCGACGATCGCCGCGACCGGTGAAGAAACGATAAAGCACAGGTCTGCCGAACCGGGCGTGGGGTGCCGCGCATGCGGAGACAGCGGCGCGTGTGCGGGGTGAATATTGATCTTGGATTGGCCGAAGGCGAGTGCTCTTCGCCCGGCGCCGAAGGTGACCGCCGACATGCCGAGCACCTTCTCGTAGAAGGAGATCGTCGCTTCGACGTCTCTGACCGTCAGAACGAAGTGATCGAGTCGCTCGACCTGCACTGACTTCTCCTTCGTGACGCCAAGCCTGAAGAGCGTGCCGTCCGGGCGACTAGCGTTTGACCGCCAGGAGCAGCACGCCGACCGCCACCAGGCCGATGCCCGACCATTCGCGCAGGGTCGGGCGTTCGCCGAGGAAAGCGAACGCGAACACCGCGACCAGGACGAGGCTCAACTTGTCCACCGGCGCGACCTTCGCCGCATCGCCCAGTTGCAGTGCACGGAAGTAACACACCCACGACGCGCCGGTCGCCAGCGCGGACAACCCGAGGAAGAGCCACGTCTTGCGCGGCAGTGCGAGCGGGTCGGTCCATTTGCCGGTGAACCACACGAACGCGGTCAACACGATCGCGATGATGAACGTGCGCACGAGTGTGGCGACATCGGAGTCGACGCCCTCGACGCCGACCTTGGCAAAGATCGCCGTCAGCGCAGCGAACACCGCCGACAGCGCCGCCCAGAAGAACCAGCCACCTGAAGTGCTCACGCTGCATCGGCCTCCGTGCCGCCGCCCGGGGAAGGTACACGCGGTCCATCGAACGCGACGATGTGAATCACCTTTGTCCGCATGTTCGCCCGCGCGCCCGGAATCATCGTCACATGCTTGAGGCAGTTGGCCGATTCAACGTCGCATCAAGCGGCGAACTCGCGTACCTGGAACACATTGCCCTCGGGATCCATGGCATTGCACACGACGAACCCCGGACCCTGCCAGTTCTCGGAAAACACTTCGCCACCCAGCCCCGCCGCAATCTCTCGCGCCCGCGACAGACTGGGCACGGAGAAGAAGAACTTGAGCGCAGTCTTCTCTCGCCGCTCCGGCGGCGAAGCGATCACGATGTCCTTCGCGATGTGCGGCGGAATCGCGTGCACGAGGAGTTGGATGTCCGGCGACTGGAGAACGATCAGCTCCGCGGATTCGTGAAGCCTGCGAAAGCCCACGACAGCTTCGTAGAACTGCGCGAGCCGC
>JAEUMW010000165.1 GCA_016791345.1 Betaproteobacteria bacterium
CTCGCAGCATTCGACCTGACCACCTCCTGAACGGCATCCTCGCCGCGCAAGTCCGATGAGCGAAGCCACCGAGGGCAGAATAAGGCGCATCTTTCGCGAAGCCCGCCGGCGCCTCGGGCGCACCCTCGACGAACAGCGGCGGCAGGCCTCCCACGCCGAGGCGCTGCCGCAGCTTGCGGTGCTCGGCGTGACCTGCGGGCTGCTCGCGGCCGGCGTGATGATCGCCTTCCGGGGCGTCATCGAAATCTCGCAGGCGGCGCTTCTGCCGCCCGGCGGCCCGGAGAATTACGAGAACCTGACGCTGCGACTTCAGTTCCTGTTTCCGATCACGGGTGCCGCCATACTCGCTGGAATGTTTCTGCGCACGCCGGACGCGACACCGCACGTGGGCATCGTGCACGTCCTCGAGCGGCTCGCCTACCATCAGGGGCGGCTGCCATTCAGGAATGCACTTGCGCAGTTTCTCGGGGCGGTGGTCGCCATCGTTTCCGGAATGCCGGTTGGGCGTGAAGGCCCGGCGGTGCATCTCGGCGCCGCGAGTGCCAGCCTCGTCGGCCAGCATCTGGCGCTGCCCAACAACGCCTTGCGCGTGCTCGTGGGATGCGGTGCCGCAGCGGCGATTGCTGCTTCCTTCAACACGCCTCTCGCGGGGGTCGCCTTCGCGATGGAGGTAGTGCTGGTGGAGTACACCGTCAGCGGGTTCGCGCCGGTGATCCTCGCGGCAGTGAGCGCGACGGCGGTGACGCGTCTCGCCTATGGCGCCGATCCCGCCTTCACCGTGCCGCCCCTGACTTTCGGCTCCCCATGGGAGATGCCTTACGTGCTCGTCATGGGGGTCGCCATCGGTGCGCTGGCCGCCGCCTTCATCGCGCTGGTCGAAGCAACGACGAAGCGCAGCAGCCGCTGGCCGTTCTGGTCGCGCGCGCTGCTCGCGGGACTGCTCACCGGACTGTGCGCACTCGCAGTGCCGGAGATCATGGGCATCGGTTACGACACGGTGTCGAGCACCCTGCGCGGCGAGATGGGCGCCCGCCTGCTGCTCGCCATCGTCGCGCTCAAGCTCCTGAGCACCGGCGCAGTGATCGGCCTTGGAATTCCTGGGGGACTCATCGGTCCGGTGGTGGTGATCGGGGCCGCGGCGGGCGGCGCCTTCGGGGCGCTGGCGCTGTGGGCGACGCCGGCGCACGTGTCCTCCCCCGCGCTCTACGCGCTGATCGGCCTCGGCGCGATGATGGCCGGCACGCTGCACGCACCGCTCGCCGCGCTGACCGCCATGCTCGAACTCACCGGCAATCCGAATATCATCTGGCCGGGGATGCTGGCAGTCATCGCCGCCTACGGTGTGTCGCGCGTCGCGTTCGCGCAGCAGCCGGTGTTCATCGCCCTCATGCAGGCGCGCGGGCTCGACTATCGCAACGACCCGATCCTGCAATCACTGCGCCGCGTGGGCGTCGCCGCGGTCATGGATTCCCGGGTGGCGGCGCTGCCGCGAATGTCGGCGCGCGCTGCGATCGATGCCACCCTGGCGAGCAGCCCGACGTGGATCCTCGTCCTCAGCGCCGAGAAACCCATCGCCCTGCTGCCGGCGCTCGACCTCGCGCGTCAGACGCTCGAAAAGCCCGACGTCGCCGAGTTCGATCTGCTCGAAGTGCCGGCCGGCAGACTGCAGGTCGCGCCGATTCCGCTGCAGGCGACGCTGCAGGAAGCGCTCGACACGATGGATACCAGCGGCGTGCAGGCGCTCTTCGTGGTGCCGGCAAGCGCTTGGGAAGAAGTGCACGCCTACGGCGTCGTCACCCGCGACCACATCGATCGCAGTTATCACTACTCCCGCTGACGCCTCGTCGGCCCGCCGACTGTCCGTGATCTCAGTCCAGCACGTGCGAGACCATGCCGTCGGCAAGCTTGGGCTCGAACCACGTGGATTTGGGCGGCATCACCTGGCCGGCATCGGCCACCGCCATCAGGTCTTCCATGCGCGTCGGAAAGAGCGAAAAGGCGGCAGCCATCGTGCCGCTGTCGAC
>JAEUMW010000166.1 GCA_016791345.1 Betaproteobacteria bacterium
CCGGATGCGCCCGATGTTCTGCGCGACATCGGCAGCGACCGCGATGCGCGGGTAGAACTCCGACTGCGCCTTGCGAATTTCCGCTTCGCGCGCCCGAATCACCGCCACGCGTGCCAGCAAATCGGGACGTTGCTCGAGCGCACGATCGACGAGCTTGTCGGCGGTGTCCTCCATCGCCGGCGGCAGTGTGCGACCGGTCACCCCGGCGACGCGAATGGGCGTGGTCGGTCGCACGCCCATCGCCTCCAGCAGTGCCATGCGGGCATCGGCCTGGCCCGCGCTGGCTTCTTCCAGTTCATGCGCCGCACGGGCGCTTTGCTCGCGCGCCTGCAGCACTTCGGGCAGCGTCGCCAGCCCGCGTGCGCGTCTTGCCTCGGCAGCGGGCCTGCAGCTTCAACGCGAGCGCAAGTGCCGCGCGCGCCACCTCCACGCGACCTTGCGCCGTGTTCACCCCGTAGTACGCACGCGTCACTTCGAACACCACTTTCTGGTGCGTGGCGTTGAAGCCGAAATTGGCCGCAGCGAGGGCTTCCTGGGTGGCATCGATCGCAGCCTGCTTGCCGCCGAAATCGAAGAGCAGCCACTTCAGGGTGAGCGCCGGCAGGAAAATCTGGGTGTCCGCCACGAAAAAGCCCTGCGGATTGAGAATGGTTTTGGGCAAAGGCAGCGGCACACGCTGATACGCTGCCGATGCCTTGGCGGAGAGGATCGGCGCATGTACCGCCTCGGCAACGCCGATGGCGAGCGCCGCCTCGCGTGCCCGCTCCCACGCGATGCGCGTCTCCGGGTTGGTGCGCTGGGCGATGTCGATGAGCTCCGCCAGCTCATAGATCTTCTCGGGCTCGACTGCGGGCGCTGCGTGCGCCGGGTTCCCGGCCGCGGGCGCGGGCTCGCTGCGCCCCCCGCCACCGCCGCATAGCGCGCCGTCTGCGGCACCGGCCACGGTCGGTCCGGCTCCGGCGCGATGATGCTGTCGGAATGAGCAGCGCACCCTGCTCCGAGTACGGCCGTGACAGTGACCAGCAACAGCGAGAAGCGCGTGCACTGCCCGAAAGCGTGCAGAATGGAGCAGGCCGTCGGCATCGGTCACACCCTTCGGTTACTGCGTGCTCGGAGCCGGATGATATACACTTTCGGCGGTCCGGAACCAGGAGGTTCATGCCGATGCGGTCACGTCTTTCCGCGCGCATCGCATTGCCCGGTCAAGTGACGGAGCGCCTGTCCGCGCTCGCTGCAACCGTCCCGCTTGCGGGCTGTGAATCGCGTGTGCCATCGATCAATGTGCTCGGCGCGTTCTTTCCGGCCTGGATGCTGTGCGTCGTCGCCGGCATCGGCCTCGCGCTGCTCACCCGAGCCCTGCTCGCGGTGATCGGGCTCGATCCGTGGCTCGGCCCGCGTGGCGTCCTCTACCCGGCGCTTGCGCTCGCCTTCACGCTCGCCACATGGGTCGTGTTCTTCCAGGCGTGACGACGCCGTGAGCGAGACGCCGGATGCTGCCCCGCCCGAGCCGCGTCGCACGCGTACCCGTGCAGTCCTCGGCCGCATCGTCGGGCTCGCGATCCTGATCGCCGCTGTCGGGCTCGCCATCTACGTCGTGTATTACCTCGACCATTCTCCGCGCACCGACGATGCCTTCGTGCGCGCCGACACGATCGGGGTTGCACCGCAGGTGAGCGGGCGCATCGTGAGCCTGCGCGTGCGCGACAACCAGGCGGTGAAAGCGGGTGAGGTCCTGTTCGAGATCGACCCGCGCCCGTATCAGTACGCGCTGGCCCGCTCCCGTGCGGGTCTCGATGGGCTGGAAAAGCAGATCGAGCTTCACCAGCGCGACGTGAACGCGCAAAGACTCGGTGCCGCGGCAGCGCAGGCCAACATCGCCCGCGCCAAAGCCCAGGCGCATCAAGCTGCGGACACCCTGAACCGCATCGAGCCGCTGCTCGCGAAGGAATACGTCACCGCCGAGCAGGTCGATCAGGCACGCACGGCCAAGCGCACGGCCGCAGCGGCGCTCGAAGTCGCACGGCGCGACGCCGAGCGTGCGGTGGCCGGCGTGACCGGGGTCGACGCGCTGGTGGCGAAGCTGGGTGAGCTGCAGGCCGCCGTCGCCGTCGCCGAACTCGATCTGGAGCATACCGTGGTGCGCGCGCCCTTCGACGGCAGGGTCGTCAACCTCGACATCGCAGAGGGCGAATTCGCGGCCACCGGCAGGCCGCTTTTCACGCTGATCGACACGCGCAACTGGTACGTGATCGCGAACTTCCGCGAAACCATGCTCAAACGCATCGAGCCGGGCATGACGGCAGAAGTCTTCATCCTCGCGGATCCCCGGCGGCGCTTCGCGGGCACCGTGCAGTCGATCGGCTATGGCGTGTTTCCCGAGAAGGCGGCAGCAGCGTGAACGGCCTGCCGAAAGTGCCGCGGTCGATCAACTGGGTACGGGTGGCGCAGCGCTTCCCGGTGCGCATTCGCATCGATGAACCGCAGGCCGATCTCTTCCGCATCGGCGCCTCCGCCGTGGCCACCATTCCGCCGCAGCGTGAAGGTGAGCGCAACGTAGCTGCGCGCTGAAGCCGTGCGCGATCCATGACGACTCTGGTGCCCACGCTGGAAGCGGCGCTCCCTCCGCAGCGGTCCTGGCTGGAGCGGTTGCGCTCCGAGTTCGCGCCGACGCCGGGCCGCTTCAACGCCACGCTACGCATCGTCGTGGCAACGACGATCGTGCTCGTGACCTCGATCACGCTCGAAGTGCCGAGCATCGCGTTGTCGCTTTTCATCGTTCTCTTCCTCACCAAACTCACGTCGGTCGTCACGACGCAGAACTCGGTGTTTGCCGCGATCGCCGGCGCGCTCGCCATCATCGTGGTAACACTTGCCATCGCGCTGACGGTCCTGATCCTGCGGCTTACCATCGACCATCCGCCGCTGCGACTTGCCGCGATGGCCGCCGTCTTCTTCCTCGGCATGTTCGCGGCGCGCGTGTTCGTGCTCGGGCCGGCCGGCTTTCTCGTCGCCATCGTCGTCCTCGTGAGCCAAGCCTACGTCGATCTCTTTCCGGGACCGGAACCGATCGTCCGCGCGGTGCTGCGGGTGTGGGTCGCAGTCGTATACCCCGCTGCGATAACGATCGGTGTCAACCTCCTGCTGCTGCCCGCCGACCCCGAACCGCTGCTCAGGCGTGAGGCAGCGGACCGGCTGCGCGCGGTCGCGCGGCTGGCTGGGTCGCCGCACGGCAGCGCGGCGGCAACGCGCGCCGCGGCCGCCCTCGCCGCCTGGGCCACGACCGGACCGGCACCGCTGCTCAAGCTCGTGCGCTTCGCCGACATCCGCGAGTCCCGCCTTCGGCCGTTGCGCGAAGAGCGCACGGCCAAGGTCCTCCTGCTGCAGCGCCTGATCGAGTCCGCTGCGCTGCTGCCCGACCTCACGCAGACGCTCGCCACAGGCGAACGCGCGCGCCTCGAAGCCGTTGCCATGTCGTGCGATGAGCTCGCAGCGGCCGTCGAATCCGGTGCTCGCATGCTGCCTGTCGAACTGACCGAAGCGGTGCCGGATGTACCGCCGGACTCGGGACTGATACCAGTGCTCGCCGAGATCGAACGCCTCGTACGGGAACTGCCGCTCGCGGAACGTCCGGCCGACGATCAGCCTGCGGCGGAGCGACGGCTGTTCGCGCCGGACGCACTCACCAATCCCCGTCATGCCCAGTTCGCGCTCAAGGTCACCCTGGCTGCGATGTTCTGCTATGTCGCCTACACCGCAATCGACTGGGATGGCATCCACACCTGCATGATCACCTGTGCCGTGGTCGCACTGGGAAGCGCCGGCGCAACCACCCACAAGGCCACGCTGCGCCTCGTCGGCTGCGCGATCGGTGCGCTGTTGGCGCTGATGGCGATCGTCTTCCTGCTGCCACAGATGGAGTCGATCGTGCCGCTCGCGCTCCTGGTCGCCGCCGTCACGGCACCGGCAGCCTGGGTCGCGATGGGCAGCGAGCGCACCGCGTACCTCGGCTTGCAGTTCGCCTTTGCGTTCTACCTCGCCGTCCTGCAGGGCCATGCGCCGACCACGGACGTCACCGAATTGCGCGATCGCGTCGTTGGCATCTTCTTCGGCGTGATCGTCATGGCCGTCGTGTTCAACTACGTCTGGCCGGAGCGTGCCGGGGCCGGCATGAGACGCGCCCTCGCGGACGCCCTGCGGCGGATGGGCGAGGCAGGGATCGGCATCGGAGCGTCCCCGGCACAGACGAAACTGCAGCGCAGCCGCGCGTGGCGCGCGCTCGACGAGGCGGGCCGCGCAGCCGAGCTCTACGCCTTTGAGCCGGAAGCCATGACCGCGGCGGGTGTCGCCACGGGGCAGCGCGTCCGCGGACTGATCGAGCTCACCCGACGCGCCCTCCTCGCCCAGGCGGCGCTGCTCGAACATCGCGCGGCGGCGACTGCTCTCGTCGCTGGGAACAACGCACGCGCAGCGCTGGGGCACGATGTGGCGGTCGCACTGGATGCTGCTGCGCAAGCGGTGGAGAGGGGAGCGCGTCCACGGCACCTCGAGCTACGATCCGCGCTCGCGGCAATGCGCGACAGCGGCGATGCGTTCGCAGGCGAGATCGCCCTTTCCGCCATGCTCGTCGAACGCATCGAGATCCTGCAGCGCGCAGCGGAAACGATCCCCGCAGATCCCGAGCCACGCCGAACCGAACACCCGAGATCGCGGACCTAGCGGTTCCCGCCCCAGCCGGGTCCTCTGGGTGCCGCCGGTACCCCGTGGAATCCTCCCGGTGCGGCGGCGGGAGCGCCGACCCGCGGCGCCATGGCGGGCGACGGCATGCCGCCGATGCCGCGCGGCATGGCGGCCGGTGCCGGTGCGTTGAATCGCGGGAAACCCGCCGCTGGACCTCCCGGCGCCGGGAAGCCGCCGACCGGTCCGCGAATCGGCGAGGAAGTCGTCAGCGGCGGCGCGACGGGTTGCACGCCGCGAAATCCCGGCGCCACGGCTCCTCCCGGTAGCGGTCGCGCAATAGATTCGACCCGTGGCACCAAGGTGGGCGCAATCATTGGCGCGCCGGTGCGCAGTTCGGGCGTCGCCATGCCGCCGACGCGCGGCGGCACCGTCGTCTGCGGGGCGCCGCGAAAAGACGGCGGAAACGCGGGCGCCCCGACGCCCGGTGTGGTTGCTGTATTGCCCCATCCGGGTCCCCGGCCGCTCACGGCCTGACCCCAGCCCGGCCCAACCGGCACACCGGGTTGCGGGCGCGGCGCCGGCAGCGCGACTGGAGGTCTTCCCCCCGGCGGCGGAAAACCACCCGGCGGACGCCCTCCCGGCGGCGGCCAGACACCGGGCGGGCGCCCCGGCGGATATGCGATGGGCGGCCGCGGCAGCGGTGGCGAATAGATCGGCGGTCGCCATGCGGGCCACCCCGGTTTGCCCCATCCCCACCCCGGCGGACGGCCCCAGCCCCATGCCGGCGGTGGTGCCCCGCCCCACCACGGTCGCGGGCCCCAGGCGTAGACCGGAGGCCGCCACCATCCACCGTATGCAGGGCCCCACCACGGCGAGCACCACGGGTTGTATGCCGGCCAATAGGGCCCGACGCCGACGCTCCACCCACAGCCGTAGGTCCACGGCGTGCCGTACCACGCGCTGCCGATCCACGGCGACACGTAGGCCCCGGTGCCGACGACCACGGTTCCCACAGGCGCCACCACCGCACCCATGTAGCCGGGGGTGTAGCCGGTGTACACCTCATCCGGTGTCGCGCCGTAGACCTTGACGTACGTGACGTAGTGCAGCGGCGACGTTGCCGGAATCGCGTAGATCGACGGCGGCACCGAGGTGGCGACCTGCCAGGGCCCGTCGACGCCCGATGCGGTGAACCACACGCCGCGATCGACCGCGTACCAGCTATCGGCATCGACGCGGATGATCGGCGTCGGCGAGTTGACGACGTAGGTGAGCGCGGTGCCCTCGATCGAGCGAAGCTGCGGCTCGCCGTCGATGCTCGGCTCGAAGCG
>JAEUMW010000167.1 GCA_016791345.1 Betaproteobacteria bacterium
CGCCGCGTCGAACGCGGGTCCGGCGGCCGTGACCTGGATGTCGTGCTTCGCGAGCGTGCCGCTCGCCGTGACACTCGCCTTGTCGACCTGCTGTGTTCCGCGTTTCACGTCGCGCGCCTGCAGTGCGAGCTGAATGTCGCCGTCCAGCCCCCGCGCAAGGCTCCCGCTGCCGCTCAGTTCCGCAACCGAAAGCTCCTTCTCCCAGCGCAGCGCCTTGCCCTCGACGGTAAAGCGGCCCGCGGGCTGCGCCGGTGTGCCTTCGACGACCCCCTCCGCGGCAAGCGTTCCCGCAAGTCGCGGGTCGATGACCGCGGGGTCGGTGACATCGATGTTCCAGGTCAGGCGATCGGCCGGATTGCCGAAGCTGCCTTGCGCGTTGATGCGGTTGGCGCCGAGACGCAAAGCGACGTCGGCCTCCGCGATGCGCTGCTCGCTCAAGTCGAATCGGGCGCTGCCGGCGAGCGGTGCTCCGCGGAACCGGCTCGGCTCGGCCAGGTTGACGTTGACGCGGGCGGCCAATCGCGGCGACAGCGACCCCGCTACCGTGAAGGCCCCGTTGACGGACCCGCCGGGAAAATCGCCGAAGGCGGAAGGATCGAAGCGCGCCACACTGCCCGTGGCGCTAAACGCCCGGTTGCCGGTGAGTGCGAGCCGCCCCTGCGCCGTCGCTTCACCACCTTTCGCACGCACGCGCGCGGAGCGCAGATCCACCTGTTCGCCGCCGTGCACCACTTCGCCCTCGATGCGATAGCCCTGCTGCGAGAGATCGACGGTGAGCGTCTGCGCCTCCTCCGAGGCCTTCAGCCTGAGCGCTCCGGCGAGCTTCGTGTCCTTGAGCTTGTCGTGCAACGCCTTGAGGTTGAGCGCTGGCG
This sequence comes from Betaproteobacteria bacterium, assembly GCA_016791345.1. Lineage (NCBI taxonomy): Bacteria > Pseudomonadati > Pseudomonadota > Betaproteobacteria > Betaproteobacteria bacterium. The sequence continues at coordinate 873 of JAEUMW010000167.1, forward strand.
TCTGGAGATCGAAGTACAGATGCCCGGCGTCGAGGCCGCCGCGTCCGCTGAGTCGCCCGCCCTTGCCAAGGTCGATGGCGAGCGCGTCGAGCACGAGGTTCGCCGGCGTTCCTTCGAAGCGGCCGGTGGCGTCGGTGAGCGGAATGCGCTCGCGGTCGAGCGGTCCCGCGGCACGGTTGGCGACGTGAAACTGGCCGGCGAAGCGCCCGTCCGGCAGCGGACGAACGTCGATCTCGACGGCGAGATCCGTCCCCGGCAAACCGGCGTCGAACGCACGCACGTCGACGCTCTCGGCACGCACCCGCGCCTCGCGCACGGGCACCTCGGCAAACGGCGTGACGATGGCATCGACGTCGGCGACGAGCGGCGGTGCACTGTTGGCGGCGACGACGTGGATCTCGCCGAGGGTCCCCGCCAGCGTGCCGCGCAGTGCGTAGGGATAGGCCTCGAAGCGGCCGGTCAGGGAAAAGAGGCCGTCGATGGGAAACGGCGCATCCACTCCGAGGGCGATGCGGCCGTGAAGAATGCCGGCTTCGGATTCCGCATGCTCGATGGTGAGGCGGTGTTCGCGCGCATCGACCGCATAGGCGAGCGCCACCTGCTGCGCTTCGAGTCGCGTATCGCCGCTCGTGAAAACGAGCGCTCCGACTGCCGCACGGTCCACCGTGATCGCGATCGGCACGCGCAGCGTATCCGGTGGCGGCGCGGGTCCTTCGCTCTCGCCGAGGGATGTGACCTCGACCTGCGCGGCATTCACACGCCGCAGGTGCAGGGCGTGCGGTCGCACGAGGAGCGCGAGCGGCTCCCATTCGAGCTCGACCTGCTCGGCGATGATGCGCAGATCCGGATCCTCGTAGCGCATCCTGCCAACCGCGAGCGGACCGGGCAGCGAACCGCGTACCTCATCCAGCTCGACTGCGCCGTCCGTCCATTCGGGCAGCTTGCGCACCACCCACTGCAGCGTGTCCTCGCGGGTTGCCAGCCACACGGCAGCGACAAGCAGCACCCCGAACAGGATGCCGAGCCACTCGACGATGCGCAGCAGTCGTCTCGCCATCGCTAGAACCGGAACCCGATGGTGAAGTCGAAGCGCACCTCGCTCGTCGCCTCGCCGTAGGACACATCGGCGGACAACGAACCCACAGGGCTGCGCCAGCGTACGCCGACGCCATAACCGCGCACGAGCTTGATCTGCGTGAAGTCGTCCCACGCGTTGCCGGTATCGACGAACGCGGCGGCGCCCCAGTTGTCGAGGATCCAGCGGATGTATTCGACGCTGCCGACGAAGAGATAGCGCCCGCCGACCACTGCCGTGCCCTGCTTCACGCCGAGCGACTGATAGGCGTAGCCGCGCACGGTCTGCGAGCCGCCGGTGCGAAACAGGAAGTCGGTCGGGACGCCTTCCGTGCTGGGCGCGAACGTGACCCCGATCTCGCTGCGGATGACGAGGCTGTCGCGGGGCGAAATCGGGTAGAAGTAGACGCCGCGGCCGTACACGCGCAGAAAGTTCTGATCGGAGAGGATCGCCTTCGTAGCGCCGTTCACCTGCAGTGCGGCGAAGTAGCCGCTCGTGGGATTGATGAGATTGTCCACGTCGCGCAGGATCACTTCGCGGTTCAGGGAGAGCGCGTGATTCTGCACGCTGGGGAAGCCGCTCACGGTGACGTCCTGCCACAGGTACTGCAGGCCGGTCAGGCTTTCGCGCCACTCCTCGAAGTGCTGCTGCTTGGCCGCAACGGAATAGGTGCGCGTGGCCTGGTTCTGGATGTCGGCCGAGGTGATGCTGGCATCCACGCCGTTGCGAAATCCGCCTTGCTCCGTGGGGAAGTAGAGGTTCGCGAACAGCGACTGCTGCTTGAAGTCGGCGATGGTGCGCACGTTGAAGCGCATCGCCTGACCGAAGAGATCGACGTGCTGGTAATCGATCTGCCCGCGCGGCCCGTAGTCCGTGCTGTAACCGATCCCGAGCGCGAGGCGCTGCGTCTTGCGCTCGGTCACGTCGATCAGGATCGGCGTGTCGCGCGGGTGTGCCGGGTCGGCGTCGATGCGCACCGAGACGCTCGCGAAGTAGCCGCTGTTCTGCAGACGCTGCTGGAAGCGCAGCAGCTGTTCCTGCGAATACGGCGAGCCGGGGCTGATGTTGTTCATGCCATCGACGATCGCTGTCTGGTAGCGCGTGAGACCCGTGATCTGCAGCTCACCCACCGTGAAGGCCGGCCCGCTGTCGAACTCGGCGAAGAGATCGACGCTGCCCGTTTCGGGATCCACCGTCGCGCGGCTGTCGGCGAGCTTCGCCGTCGGATAGAGGAGAACCGTGATCTCCTGCAGCGTCTCGCGCTTTGCCGCTTCCCAGTCGGCGCTGCGAAACGGCATCCCCACCTTGAGCTTCCAACCGCTGCGGAGCTGCCCGAGACGCTCCAGGTTGTGCGGGCTCGGCACGTCGATGTCGCCCTGGAACTTCAAGTCGACGTTGCGCACCACGGCGCGCTTGCCGGGATCGACGGCGTAGCGAAGCGTCCACGGCGTCGTGGTGTCTTCCAGCGTCGACTCGATACCCGGTGCGAAGTAGCCCTCGGTCGCGAGCAGCTGGCGGATCTGGTCCGGCGCCCGGGCGAAAAGCCTGCGCACCTCCGCGGCCACGAGATTCTTTTCCGCGGAGCGACGAACGACGTCGAGGTGCTCCTGCAGAAGGTCGCGCTGCGAACCCGGCACGTCGATCTCGGCGCGGAAGGGGATGCTTTCGGCCATCGCCGCACCGCAATTCAGGGCGCAGAACACGGCCGCGAAGCACGCAACCAGCGCCCGTTGCCATCGACGCGGGCAACGGCCGCAAGCAACACGCCGAGCGAAGTCGGAGATGAGGACGCCGAAGAACACCGAAGTCGGGAGGTGGCGCGGATGGGAAACGGACGCGAAGGCAGCCGCGGTTCGCGGAGCCCGGCGCTGCGAGCACGGATTATATGTCGTCGCGGCCGAAATCCACCCCGCGCACGTCGGTGCGAAGAATCAACTGCGGGCGCGCGTCCGGCGCGCTATTCGACGTGCGCCCCCTGCTCGACGAGCAAGCGGCGCAGCACCGAGCGGTGACAGTGCGCCTCGTCCTCGCAGTAACAGCCGACCGAGAAATCCGTGTGGCGCGAGAGCGCGGCCAGCAGCGCAAGGGCGTGGGAAGGTTCGGGCTTCGCCATCTCGGCCCGATATTTCCGCTTGAATGTTTCCCACTGCGCCGGCGTTTGCGCTGCATGGGCTAGCTTCACCAACTCGGGACTCGGGGCGAGGGTCGGAAACCACACGTCGTACCAGTTGCGCGCGGCAACCTCGCTTTTCGGCACGCCGCGCGGCGGACGGCGCACGGTGCCGATGCGCACGCCCTCGCCCGCGATGCGCGGGGTTCCGAGTCTGACCACGCGAGCAACCATGCCTGCAGCGCGCCGCGGCTGAGGGAGCTTCCCGTCTAGCGAGCGTCCGCTTCCGGAGCGGCCAGGTAATTCGCCACGTACAGGTACTTGCGCACGTAGCCCGGCGTTTCCGTGTTGGCGGTTTCTATGACCCGCATCACCTTGCGCGTGACGACGGTCCGTTTGCCGTCCTTGCCGCGCGAACTCGTCTTGACCATGCGGCACGGGCAAGACTCTCTGCGCTTCACCAGCGCCCGCGGCATGTCCGCATCGGCATTCTCGAGATCG
>JAEUMW010000168.1 GCA_016791345.1 Betaproteobacteria bacterium
GTCGACCGGGGACGTCGGGTTGGTGACGGCCGGAGGGACGAGCTCGCGAACGCGCTGTTCCCACAATTCCCTCGTGATGGTGAGCAAGACGGGACCAACAACGAGCCCCACGAGACCAAGCACCTCGAAGCCGCCGAGGCAGCCCATGAGGATCCAAACGAAGCGCAAACGGGTCGCGTCGCGCGCGATCACGGGCCGCACGATCTTGTCGCCGCAGAACAGGACGGCACACCCCAGCCCGAATGAGAGAAGCGCCGGCGTCGCGGCGCCCGCCATGGTGAGTTTCAACGCCAACGCGGCAACGGCGACATAACCGAGGAAGGGGACCAGCGCGAGCGAGCCGGTGATCACGGCCCACAGTGCGGCGTGCGGCACGCCGGCGACCGCGAACGCGGCCCAGGATGCGAATCCATCGAACAGCCCTACGACCAGCATGCTGCTGACCGAAGCGCGCAGGGCCCGCACGCCGAGATCGACATAAGCTTCGGCCCGCTCGCCGATGCGCCGACCAAGCAGTCGGCTGAATCCGTCCGCGAGTGATTCGCCTTCCTGATACAGGTAGAACAGTACCAGGATCGTGAACGTGACGATGAACAGGTGTCGAATCATGAAATGTCCGAGAGGCTGCGCCCAGGCAAGGAGCGCCGTTGCGTCCATCCGTTGCACCCATAGCAAAAGAGCTTCGGGGTGCGCGAGCTCGCTCTGCCAGCGGGCAGCCACCCACGGTCCGACCAATGGCAAGTTTTCCAGCCCGTGAGGAACGGCGATTCCCGTCTTGTCGGCGGCTGCGATTTCCAAAAGTAGTGAGTGGGCTTCAGTGAGCAGTGCACCGAAGCCAAACATCAACGGTGCCAGCACGAAGATCGTCATCACGCATGTGAAGATGAGAGCAGTCGCGCTTCGCGGCATTCGCCGCGGCAGGCGAGCTGCAAACTGCCGGTAGAGCGGCCAGCTCGCGATCGCAGTCACGCACGCCACCAGCAAAGCATCAAGGAAGCTGTGCAGAATCCAAACGGACAGGGCGACGATCAGCGCGCCATAGAACCAGCCCCCGGAGAGCATGACCTTCGTGGCAAAGCGAGCACTGCCGGCTGGCTGGCCGGGGACGGTGCCGCTGCCCAGTTGCTTCCTCCCTTGCTCCATGAGTGTCCAGCCTCTCGCCAACGTAGCGGCGGTTCCGTTTCTTCGCCAGCGGCAAGCCATTCTAGAGCTAGAGCCTGCGCTCACGCCAAGTCGTAAGCGACACGTCCCGATCCGGTCCGGGTTTTGGTGCGGCAGCCGGTCAGACCCCGCGCGCGATAGCCGCGGTTCGGAATGCCGTGTTCAGACCAAACATCGACTTTTTGCTTACCACTCCCCGATCGGATGCCCCTAGCCTGAAAGCTCACGACAGCGGAGCGGCATCGGTGGCGCTCCCGAGTCACGAAACGATGAAGCCATGACCGAGAAGCCCGATCACTTTCTTATCGCCTGGTGGGCGGACAACCTGGACGAGCTCGACCGTGAGATTGCCAGGCTGGCAGCGCTGTGCAAGATGAGGATTCTCGATCCCGGAATCATTGATCGGGTGCTCAAGAAGGACGCTTCCGTGTGCGGCACAGACAATCCCGCGGCTTTCGCGAAGCTGCGCGAGTTACTGATGATGCATCTCGCGATTCGCAACAAGTCGGCCAACGCAGTCGGCCAGGCGCAAACAGCGGCGATCGAGGCTTACATCATCGACCGGCTGAGAAAGACCTTCCCCGAATTGGGAGAGGGAGAGGGGCCGCCCGCGTGAAGCTTTGATCGGAAAGGTCGGAAGACGCCGAGAGAGGCTGAAGAGCAATGGATGCGACGTTGGTGACTGCGATGGCTGGCGTGCTGGGGTCGCTTGTGGGCGGCTCCGCAACGGTCGCGACTGCGTGGGTCACCCAGCGGACACTCAGCAGGCGCGAGCTGGTGCGGGAAGAATTGCGCCGGCGTGAGGTGCTCTACGGCGAATTCATCGGCGAAAGCGCGAAAGTCCTCATGGACGCGTTCACGCATACGCTGGAGAAGCCCGAGGCGTTGTTGACCTTCTACGCGCTGCTCAGCCGCATCCGGCTTTCCGCATCGGACGAAGTTCTCACGGAGGCAGAACGTCTGTTGACGCGCATCACGGAACAGTATTTCTCGGGGAACTTGACGGTGGAGGAGATACGCCAGCTTGCGCATTCGGAGGACGCTGACCCACTGAAGGCATTTGGAGAGGCTTGCCGCGTGGAGCTCAAGTCGATGCGGGGGCGGGCGTAGTCTGTATCAGATGGAGGTCACGTGGCGCATGCTTACCAAGTTCCGACCGAATGCCGACGCTTCACCGACGACTCCCCGCGGGGCTTCCGCTAGCCTGTCTCCCGCGAAACCCATCGACCGACAAGAGGAAGCGTCGTGAAAAACTCTCTCGCCGTGGCCCTTCTCGCCATGCCGATCGCCGCAGTGATGCTGGCCGCGTGCAAGCCGGACCAGCCGCCCGAGGCGCTGCGGTCGGTTCGCACCGCCGAGATCCGCTACGACCAAGCCCAGGAAACGAACCGCTACACCGGCACCGTCCAGGCGCGTCACGAGGTGGACCAGGCGTTTCGCGTCGGCGGCAAGATCATGGCACGCAAGGTCGACGTCGGCCAGACCGTGCGCGAGGGCGACGTGCTGGCGGTGCTCGACGACACCGACTACCGGCTCGCCGAGGAAGCGGCGCGGCAGCAGTCGATCGCCGCGACGACAGCGGCGCGGCAGGCCGAGTCGGATCGGCGGCGGAATCAGGAGCTGGCCGGCGACGGTGCGGTCAGCACGGCCGAGGACGAGCAGACGCGAACCGGGGCGGTCCGGACGAAGGCGGCGGCCGAGGCCGCAGCGCGTGAATTCGAGCTCGCCCGCAACCGGCTCAAGTACACGGTCCTGCGCGCGTCGCGGAGCGGTGTCGTGACGGCGGTGAAAGCCGAGAGCGGACAGGTCGTCGCGGAGGGACAACCGGTCGTTTCGATCGCGAACCCGGGCGAGCCCGAGATCGTCGTCGACGTTCCCGAAGACCAGGTCGCGACGTTCAAGACGGCGCGGTACCAGGCGTCGCTCAACGCGACGCCGGACCAGACGTTCGAAGTCGCCCTGCGCGAGCTCGCGCCGCAGGCGGCGGCGCAGACGCGAACGTACCGGGCCCGACTGAAGCCGGTGACCGCGCGGCCGCTGCCGCTCGGCGCGACCGCCACGCTCGTCGCCAAGCGCAATTCAGGGGAACAGGCGGTGGTGGCGATCCCGGCCAGCGCGATCACCCAGAGCAAGGGCCAACCCGCGCTGTGGGTCGTCCGTCGCGCGGGTACCGAGCCCTCCGGAACCGTCGAGCTGCTTGAAGTCGCTGTGCGCGGATATCGCAACGACGAGGTGCTCGTCTCCGGGCTGCCGGCCGGCGAGCTCGTGGTCACCGCCGGAGTGCAGAAGATGGCGCCCGGACTGCGCGTCGCGCTGTCCGGTGCGTCCGGCAGCAATGCGGCGAAGCAGGCCGCCAAATGAAATCGTTCAACCTTACCGAGTGGGCGCTCAGCCACCGCCCGATCGTCCTGTTCCTGATCCTCGTGATCACCATCGGTGGCGTGCTGGGCTTCGCGAAGCTCGGCCAGCTCGAGGACCCGAACTTTTCCGTGCCGTCGATGACCGCGATCGTCTTCTGGCCGGGCGCGACAGCGCAGCAGATCCAGGACCAAGTGCTGAACCGCATGGAGAAGAAGTTCGAGCAACTCGACCACTTCGAGAAGGTCAAGACCTATGCGCGCCAGGGCTACGGCGCCATGCTGATCACGGTGGTCGGCGGCACCTCGCACGCGGATCAGCAGGAGGCGTGGTACCAGGCGCGGAAGAAGTTCGGCGACATCAAGCTCGAGCTTCCCGAAGGCGTCGTCGGCCCGATCTTCAACGACGAATTCGGCGATGTGACCGGGCTGCTGTATGCCGTGAAGGGCGACGGCGTCAGCCTCGCGGAGCTTTCCGATATCGCGGAAGACATCAAGCGGCGCCTCCTCAAGGTGCCGATGGTGAAGAAGGTCGACCTCTACGGTAAGCAGGCAAAGCGGGTCTACGTCGAGTTTTCGCACCAGCGGCTGGCCGCTCTCGGCATCACGCCGGTCATGATCGCCGAGAGCCTGAGGAACCAGAATAGCGTCCTCGCGGCCGGCCAGATAGAAACGCGCGGCGACCGCGTGCTCATGCGGGTGAGCGGCCAGTTCGCCAGCGTGGACGACATCCGCAACGTGCCGGTCGCCGCCGGCGGCCGGCTGATCAAGCTGGGCGATTTCACGACGATCTCGCGCGGCTACGAAGATCCGCCGACATACACCGTCCGCCACAACGGGCAGCAGGTGCTGATGCTCGGCATCACGATGACCGACGACGGCAACATCGTCGATCTCGGCAAGGCGATCGAGCAGGCGGTCGCCAAGGTGCAGGCGGAACTGCCCTACGGGGTCGATCTCGAGCGCGTGGCAGACCAGCCCACCGTCGTTAGCGAATCCATCTGGGAGTTCGAACGCTCGCTGCTGGAAGCGCTCACGATCGTGCTTGCGGTCTGCCTGATCAGCCTCGGCTGGCGCATCGGCATCGTCGTCGGGCTCTCGGTGCCGATCGTGCTCGGCGTTGTCGCCCTCGTGATGCTCGCGATGGGCTGGAATCTCGAGCGCGTCTCGCTCGGGTCGCTGATCATCGCGCTCGGCCTGCTCGTCGACGACGGCATTATCGCGGTCGAGATGATGGTGGTGAAGATGGAAGAAGGCTGGGACCGGCTCAAGGCGGCCGCCTATTCCTACGCCGCCACCGCGATGCCAAGGCTGACCGGCGCGCTGATCACCACCGCGGCCTTCATGCCGATCGGGTTTTCCAAGTCCACCACCGGCGAGTACGCGGGCGGCATCTTCTGGATCGTCGGCACGGCCGTGCTGTTCTCGTGGGTGGTCTCAGGCATCATCACGCCCTACCTCGCGGTCGTGATGCTGCCGAAGGATTTCGGCCAGGGGCACCACGGCGACCCGTACGACACACCCTTCTATCGGAAGCTCCGCCGCGTGATCAACCTCGCCCTCGAGCGGCGCTGGTGGGTGATCGGCGCGACGGTGGCCGCCCTGGCGGTCGCGATCTGGGGCAGCCGGTTCGTGCCACAGCAGTTCTTCCCCTCGAGCTCGCGCCCGGAACTGGTGGTCGAGCTGAGACTCAAGGAAGGCGCTTCGTTCGCCGCGACGACCGAGCAGGTGAAGCGAATGGAGCAGGTCTTCGCGCAGGACGAGGACATCCGTTTCTTCACCGCCTACACCGGTGCCGGACAGCCGCGCTTCTATCTGTCGCTCGATCCGGAGCTGCCGAACCCGGGCTATGCCGTCTTCATCGTGATGACCAAGGACACGCAGGCACGTGAGCGCGTCCGCTCGCGCCTGATGACCATGGTGAACGACGAATTCCCGCAGGCGTGGGTGCGCATCACGCGTCTTGAGCTCGGCCCGCCGGTCGGCTTCCCG
>JAEUMW010000169.1 GCA_016791345.1 Betaproteobacteria bacterium
ACCTTGCAGCAGCGACCGGGTTTCGAGATCCAGCTTGTCGACACCCTCCGGCGGATAGGTTATCGGGAACGGGTTCAGCCCGTCCTGCGTGATGTCGTACTTGTCCAAGCCACGCTTCAGCCGGAACGTGCGTGTGAAGACTTCCATTTCGGCGCTGTCGACCACCCGCGGATCGATCAGCAGGACCGGCTGCTGGATCTTCCGGTACAGCGTCCAGGTCTGGCCGCCGGGATCGGGGTGGTATTCGTTGCCGTCCTTCGCGGCATCAATCACGTTCGATGCCGTAACGGTAGAGGCAGGAACGGACCCTCCCAGGCGCTCGCGCCGCTCTTCGAGCGCGAATACGATGTGGCCTTCATCCTGCAGCGTCTGCAGGGCATTGATCCCTTGCAGGAACTCCGCATGCGCGGGGGCGTGCCTGGGCGTCGGACCGCTGGCGGTCTCCGCATTGGACACCCAGTTGAGGTTCTCCAGGTACAACCGGAACACGGTCGAGATCGGCCAGGTCGTCTTGACCAGATAGATCACGCCGTCGAGCGTGAGCGGCGTGAAGAGCTTGCGCGCGAACTCCGACTCGTCGAGCGGAGTGAGACTGAACGTGGGGCGGTCGGCACCGCCGATGGTCGCCTGCGGCACGACCGCGGTGTATGAGCGGTTCGGCTCGGCGCCTGAGGCCACGAAGAACGGCGTCAGCTGGAGACTGTTGAGGAGCTCGAACTGCGCCGCGATGTTCGAGATCTGCAGGCTGCTCGGCGTGTCGACGTAACGCAGCCGCACGATGTTGAGGAGCATCTCCTCCTCGGACGTCGTCTTGACCACCTCGTTGTATTGCAGACGGCTCTGCTTGAGCGAGCGCGGCCCGATCACGGAACAGCCGCCCGCGAGCAGCGACAGGAGCATTGCGCCGGCAAGCCAGCGCCAGGCGCGCGCGGATGCCGCGTGAGTGACGGGCAGCAATGAGGCTGTCATCTGCAGCACCTCGGCAACGGCGAAGTGCGGCTATGTTACAGCGCCGGGCGGGGGTGCGGGGAGGTCGGTCGGGCCGCGCTTGCGGGCGACGAGATCGACCAGTGCCGAGCGGCCCACGTGTTTCACGCCCTCTTCAAGCCAGTCCTCGCGCGCATCCAGCACGAGGATGTCGAAATCATGGAAGGCCTCCGCCAGCATTTCCCGCGTGTAGAGGTTCTCGACCTGCGGCGGCCCGCCGGTCGCGTATTCGATCTGCTGGCGCCCGTAACCCTCGACGAGCAGCAGGCCGCCCGGCACCAGCGCGCGGCGGAACTGGGCGAAGAGACGTGCGCGCTCGTCCGGTGCGGCAAACTGGATGAAGATGGCGGCGATCACGTCGTAGCGCGCCGTCGGCCACGGCCACGCGCGCACGTCCGCGACCTCGAAGTGCACCGTCACCCCGTGTTCGGCGGCAAGTCGCTGCGCCTTCTCGACGGCCCGCGGGGAAATCTCGACCGCGTCCACGGTCAGCCCGCGCGTGGCCAGCCACACGCTGTTGCGGCCTTCGCCGTCGGCGACCGACAGCGCGCGTGCGCCAGGTGGGAGCCGATGCGCCTCTCCGACCAGAAAGCGGTTCGGCTCGGTGCCGAAGATGTACTCGTCGGTGGCGAAACGCGCGTCCCAGACCGATCCCGCGTCGTCGTAGCCGGCCATCGTCAGACGCGTTCCGCGATGTAGCGCTTGATTGCGGCGGAATCGGGATCCATCGTGTCGTAGCGCAGCGGCTTGCCCTCGATGGCGGCAAAGGCAGCCGGCCGCTGCGGCTCGCGTCCGAGGGCCTCGCGAATGGTCTCGGCGAACTTGGCCGGCTGTGCGGTCTCCAGACACACCAGCGGCACGCCTGCGTCCCGATGCTCGAGCCCGGCCTTGATGCCGTCGGCGGTGTGGGTGTCGACGATGACGCCGTAGCGCTCGAAGACGCGTCGGATCGTCGCGAGCCGATCCCGGTGCGAACTGCTGCCCGAGACGAAGCCGAAATCCTGGATGCGCCGGAAGTACGGGGTCGCCGCCAAGTCGAACTCGCCGCCGCGGTCGATGCCTGCCCAGAGTTCCGCGACGACCCGCGGATCGCGCCCCACCAGGTCGAAGACGAAGCGCTCGAAGTTCGATGCCTTCGAGATGTCCATCGACGGGCTCGTGGTCTGCACCACGTCCTGCGCTGCGCGCACGCGGTAGCGTCCGCTGCGGAAGAACTCGTCGAGCACGTCGTTCTCGTTGGTGGCGACGACGAGCCGTGCGATGGGCAGTCCCATCATGCGCGCCACGTGGCCGGCGCAGACGTTGCCGAAATTGCCGGACGGCACCGCGAAGGAGACGCGCTCGTCGTTGCCGGCAGTCACCGCGAAGTACGCCTTGAAGTAGTACACGATCTGGGCCAGGAGTCGCGCCCAGTTGATCGAGTTGACAGTGCCGATGTGGTGCCGGGATTTGAAGCCGAGATCGTTCGACACGGCTTTCACCATGTCCTGGCAGTCGTCGAACACGCCGCGCACGGCGATGTTGAAGATGTTCGGATCCTGCAGCGTG
>JAEUMW010000170.1 GCA_016791345.1 Betaproteobacteria bacterium
CGTCGCAGGCGATGAGCCATGCGAAGCGCTCGGATGCGATGCTGCCGTCGCCACGACGCAGCGTCGCCGCTACCCCGGTTTCGTCCTGCGTGAACGAGGTGAGTTCGACACCCAGCTCCGCGCGCGTGCCAAAGCGCTGGAGATGCCGTTCGAGCACGGCCTCGGTATCGCACTGCGGGAGCATCAACACGAATGGATAAGGCGTGTCGACTTCCTTGAGATCGAAGTGGGCGACAAGGCTGCGACCGGCCATGATGCTGGCGGCCGTGACCTTGTTGCCCATGGCGATCAGCTCCTCGCTGATCCCGGCGCGGTCGAGAAGCTCGAGCGTCCGACTCCAGATCGCAACGGCGCGAGACGTGTCGCTGCGCTCCGTCATCCTGTCGATGAGCCGCACGGGAACCTTGTAGCGCGCGAGTTCGAGCGCCATCGTCAGCCCCACGGGTCCTGCACCTACGACAAGCGCGTTCTGGGTCATGGTTGCATGCTCCTCGTGCTGCCCGCCTTCGTCATGGGACCGAACACCCGTTCCCAGGCATCTTCACCGCACCGGATTGCTCTGCGAGCCCCGAGAGATGGCACGAGCCTCATACCGCCGCCCCAAGAAAGGTACGTGAAAGGTTTCACCGGCATATCGCTCCGAACGCTGCAGTTGACGATCATATATGCCAGATGTAAGTCTCGATGGAGTAGGTTCATCATTCGCCGGGCGGATGCTTGCCGAAGCAGCCCGGTGAGCGCAGGTAGTGGCAGGGGAGGAAGCATGGCCGACATACTTGATCTGGTTTATCTCTTTGGTCAAACGCTGAGTGTGCTCGCGCTCGCAGCAGGGATGGTGATGTCGTTGTCGGCATCCGATACATTCGGTGGATTCTTTGCTGCAGCGCGACCCAAGCTCGGAAGATGGTGCGCCTTGCCGCACCATCACCGCCTGAATCCGATGGACCACTCCGGCTACGAGTGGTGAGATGCAAAGGTCCCAGTCTACACTCCGCGCAACCGCGGCGTTCTAGCCGGGGGCGCGGTCGCGATCGACCGACAACGTCGCCCCGGTGACGATCTCTTGGCGCCACCCCGCGGTTTCCACGGGCAGCGCCACGAAGGCAGGGTACATGTTCCGGAACCGCCGCACGTAGCCTCGGTGAAAGTGGGAAGCAGCGTCGCGCGCGTGCAGGCCGAGCAGTGCGGCGAGACCCAGTCCGGCAATGGTCAGGGGATAGGAGAGCAACAGCGGCAGGAACTGCGGGATCATCGCTTCCAGGGTGTCGCTCGTCTGCGCTGTGCGGCCCAGGGCACCGATAGCTGGCAATGGCTCCGGGCGCGGCCAGAGTGTCGCCGAGACGCGGCGGAGGAATGCGCCGATCCGCGTGACGGCCAAGCTGCTCTCGCCCTCATGGATGCCATCGTCCTTGATCAGATAGCCGGTACCCACATGCCGGTAAGCCAGAGGCGGCGGCACCCGCGCCACGAGGTCGGCGCCGGAGATGTTGCGCCGGGTCACCTGTGCGAGGCTGGGTGCGTCTTCGCCCGCGCCTGCCCGCGCCTTGCCATAGGCATCCGCAAAGCCCGCGAGCCCGACCCGCGGACAGCCGAACAGGCTGACGGCCTCGATCCGCAGGCCTGCGATGCCTGCACACATGAGATCGCTCGCAGCCAGGATCGCCAGCGCTCCGCCCAGCGAGTGCCCGGTGACCACGAGGCGTGGCGTCCGCGGTGCCTGTGCGCGCACCCAGTCGGTGATCCTGGGCGCGAGCGCTCGCCAGCAGCCGAGAAAACCACGGTGCCGGCGCGGCGCCTCGCGCACCGGCCAGCAGCGAAAGTCGTCGCGCCAGTTGCTGCACGTGACGGTGCCGCTAAAGGCAACCACGAGGAGGCCCTTGCGGCGGACGCAGAAGGCGCGTAGTTAGCGCGCTTCCTCTTCGACGCCGAGGAAGTCGCCGTAACCCTGGGCCTGGATCTGCCGCTTGAGTTCGAGCACGCGTGCATACCGCGCAACCGACGCCACAAGCTGTGGAGACATCGGGGCGAAGCCAAGCGCGTCTGCATGCGCCGTCGTGGAAGAGAGGGGAAGCAGCAGAGAGAGGTCGATGCCATCGATGCCTGCGCCGGTCAGCACGGCTTCGACCTCCCGCAGCGGCCGGTACGCGAGCCACGCGTGCACGGAACACCAGGCGTCCATGTGATGCGGCCACCGCGCGGGGTCGGCCAGCAGCTCGTCGACATTCGCCGGTTCGGAAGGTGGCGTTTCGGGTGGCGGCTTCCGTGCCTCCTCCAAGGCCCGATCCAATGCCTCCGACATCGGCTTGCCCGCGGACTGCAGGATCTCCTGCGCACGCTCGACGACGCGCGAATAATCCGGACTCGGGCGACGCGGTACTTGACCCCCGGGGTGGCTCGGCTGGATATCCATCTCAGGCAGGAACGCGAACGACAGTTGCAGGAGTCTGGTCGCGCCGCTG
>JAEUMW010000171.1 GCA_016791345.1 Betaproteobacteria bacterium
GCTGACCGGCGATACGCTGTACGTCGACGGCGGCTATCACATCGCCGACTGACCCGGGCCGGGCGAGGCGCAGTCGAGCAGGCGCTGCGCCTCGTCCAGCAATTGCCCGCGCCGGATGAGATCGCGCCGGGCGAAGCGGCACGCGAGCAGGTTTATCACCGGCTTGCCGCGGACGAGAACCTCGGGCAGCGCAATCTCGGTGGCAGGTTCCGCCGAGCCGTCCGGCACCAGCACGTTCATCTGGTCGAGCCTGAACTTCACCGTCCGCACCTGCAGGTAATCGGAAGCGTGCGAGAGCACGTCCTGCACGCGGCCGATGGCGTATTCGAGCCCCTCGCCGACGCCGGGGAACTTCGCCAGCGATTGTTCGTTCTCGGCAAGCTTCCTCTCGACCTCCTCGATCTTGTCGGAAGTGGCCTCGCCGTTGCCGAGCATCGCTTCCAGTCCCACGCGCTGCCCTTTCAGGATCGACAGTCGCGCCCGCAGCATGCTGTGCTGCTCCCGCAGGTCGGTGCGTTGCGTGTCGACCGACGCGATCTGTTCCAGCGCCTGCGTGACGAGAAACTTGAACGCGCGCCGGCGGATGCCGATGCGTGCCTCGTGCTCCGAAGTGCAGGGAAAAACCACCGCCTTGTCGCCGAACGACACCGAGGTGCGCGGCACATCGTGCTGCACCACGCTGCCGTGCACCGCGACGCCGAACCCCTTCTCCTCGCTGCGAACGAACCGCAGCATCGCCCACGTCTCCTCGGCGCCTGGAGAATCGACAAAGAATTGCTGCACCTCGGGGCTGCGGCTGAAGATGCTCGGGATGTCCTGGGCGGTGGCGAAGAGCGCGCGCAGCAACGAATTGCCCGGCCAAGCCGCGGCACTCGTCTCGATCACCGGCGGGAGCTGCGCTTCGAGCTCCCGGCAGTAGAGCACGGAATGCTCGACGGACGGTGCCAGCTTGCGCTGGTAGCCGGGCACCAGCTTGAGCCGCGGATCCACCATCGCCACCACCTGCTCGGTGCGCTGCTCGAGGATGTCGGCCGAGACCTCTCCGCCGGTTGCCTCGTCGTTGACGCCCAAAAGCCAATCCAGAAGTCCCATCGCGAGCCTCGTGTGCGCGCCACAGCGCGCGCTCATGTTCACCGTATGCGTGCACCGGCCGGAACAAACGACCGGTCACGGAAAAACCAAGCCCGGCACCCCTTACGGGGTGGCCGGGCCTCGATCGTGACCGACAACCGCCGCGTTCAGCAGCAGCGGATGCCGGGCTTCCCGTAGCGGCGATCGATGGCGAAGCGGAAGAATTCCTCTTCGCCCATCGGCGGCACGTCAGGGTGAATCACCTTGTGCCGCGCCAGGTAGATCTCGTAATCGGGTATGCCGACCACCTGCTTCAGCGCGCGCCGCAATTGCACGACCTTGTCGGCAAGCGCCTGCAGCCGGTCGGGGCCGCCACCCAGTTCGGCGGCGAGCTTGTCGTCGCCGGCAAACCAATCAGTGAGCCGTGGCATAGGAGACTCCCAACGGTGCTTCCTTGTAGGGCGTTTCTGCCGCAGTCGGCTTCGGATTGCGCAGCGCCTGCAGCGAGAACTTGAGGGTGAAGTACGCCATCACCGCCACCAGCGCGGCAAACATGATCGTGATGCTGCCGCACAGATAGTTGTTGAAGGCGACGCGTTGCATGTCGGCGATGGTCTT
Source organism: Betaproteobacteria bacterium (assembly GCA_016791345.1). NCBI lineage: Bacteria > Pseudomonadati > Pseudomonadota > Betaproteobacteria > Betaproteobacteria bacterium. The sequence goes on from JAEUMW010000171.1 coordinate 1,690, forward strand.
GGCTGGTGCGATCACGGTGCCCGCCGCGGCTGCCTCGCTGTACTTGCTCGCGAGCGCGAAGAAGCCGATCTTCGGGTTGCTCGATGCGACCTTCTCCCACGCCGCCGAGAGCGTGCAAACGAGCAGCCACGCGGTCGGCACCAGTGTGACCCAGGTGTACTTCTCGCGTTTCATCTTGATCAGCACCGTGGTGGCGAGCAGCAGCGCGATGCCCGCGAGCATCTGATTGCCGATGCCGAACAGCGGCCAGATCGTGTTGACGCCACCGAGCGGATCGATCGTGCCCTGGTAGACGAAATAGCCCCAGCCACCGACGCACAGCAAGGTGGCGATGACGTTCGCCGGGATCGACTCGATGCGCCCGAGCGGCTCGTACACGTGGCCGAGCAGGTCCTGAATCATGAAACGCCCGGCGCGAGTTCCGGCATCGACGGCGGTCAGGATGAAGAGCGCCTCGAACAGGATCGCGAAGTGATACCAGAGCGCTTCCATCGCCTTGCCGCCGAACACCTGCGCCATGATCTGCGCGATGCCCACGGCCAGTGTCGGCGCACCGCCCGCGCGATGCAGGATGGTGTGCTCACCGACGTCCTTGGCGGTCTGGGTGATGAGATCCGGGGTGATGACCCAGCCCCACTCGCTGATCACCTTCGCTGCCGTCTCGGCCGTCGGACCGGTAACCGCCGCCGGCGCGTTCATCGCGAAGTAGATGCCCGGATCGAGCGTGGCTGCCGCCACCAGCGCCATGATGGCGACGAAC
>JAEUMW010000172.1 GCA_016791345.1 Betaproteobacteria bacterium
CGTGGTGCCTCTGCGCGGCACGATCTATCCGGGAACGTGGAGCTTCGTCGTGCGCGGCATCTACGACGGCGCCGAGAAGAGCACGGATACGAGCCAGATGTTCTTCCACTGGGACTACCTGAACGAGACCATCAAGCGCACGGCGCCCAAGCGCGGCGACAGCACGGGGATCTACATCGTGCGCATCGCCTCGCCCGATCTCGCCTCCGAGGTCGCGGCAGGCATCGACCACGAGTTCCGCAACAGCCTGGCGGAGACGCTGACGGAAACCGAGAAGGCCTTCCAGCTCGGCTTCGTCGCGATGACCGAGGCGATCGTCGTCGCCATCCGCATCGTGTCGTTTCTCGTCATCTTCATCATTCTGGCGGTCATGGCCAACACCATGGCGATGACGGCGCGCGAGCGCACCGCGGAGTATGCGACGCTGAAGGCGCTCGGCTTCGGGCCGGCATTTCTGAGCCGCCTCGTATTCGGCGAGTCGCTCACGATCGCATTGGCTGGCGGTGCCGCGGGTGTCGCGTTGACCTTTCCCGTGGCCACCGCGTTTGCGGAGCGCATGGGCACGCTCTTCCCGGTGTTCAACGTCTCGCGCGAGACGGTCTGGATGCAGCTCGCGGCGGCGCTCACTGTCGGCTGCGCGGCGGCCATCGTGCCGGCAGTGCGGGCGAGTCGCGTGCGCATCGCGGAGGGGCTGCGCGCCGTCGGCTGAATTCGTGAAGATCCCGCTTTCCTACATCGTCCGCAACCTGTGGACACGCAGGCTGACCACGCTGCTCACGGCCGGCGGCATGGCGCTCGTGGTCTTCGTCTTCGCCACCGTGCTGATGCTGGAGGAGGGGCTGCGTGCAACACTCGTACAGACCGGCCGCCGGGACAACGCCGTCGTCATCCGGCGTTCCGCCGGTGCCGAAGTGCAGAGTGCCATCGAACGCGACCAGGCTGCGATCGTCGCGAGCGCCCCCGAAATCGCGCACGGTGCGGACGGCGAGCCGCTCGTCTCGAAGGAGGTGGTGGTGCTCATCAGCCTCGAGAAGCGTGCCTCGGCCAGTCCTTCGAATGTCGTCATTCGCGGCGTCGGCAGCCAGGGCCTGGCGCTGCGGCCGCAGGTCGAGCTCACTCAAGGCCGGATGTTCCGGCCTGGCTCGTCCGAGATCATCGCCGGGCGTGCCATCGCCGAGCGCTTCAACGGCGCGGGGCTGAACGAGACCCTGCGCTTCGGCGGGCGTGAGTGGACCGTCGTCGGCCTCTTCGACGCCGGCGGCAGCGGCTTCGATTCGGAAATCTGGGGCGATGGCGAGCAGATGATGCAGGCGTTTCGCCGCAACGCCTATTCGGTCACGGTGGCAAAGCTCGTCGCAGCCGACCGCTTCGACGCATTCAAGACGAGTCTCGAACGCGATCCGCGGCTCACCATCGAGGCCAAGCGCGAGACGGCGTTCTACGCCGAGCAGTCGGAGATGCTGGCGAATTTCATCCGCATTCTCGGCATGAGCCTGTCGATCATCTTTTCGCTGGGCGCGATCATCGGTGCCATGATCACGATGTATGCGGCGGTGTCGAATCGAACCGGAGAGATCGGCACCTTGCGGGCGCTGGGCTTTCGCCGGCGCAGCATTCTCGCTGCATTTCTGCTCGAATCGCTGTTTCTGTCGCTGCTCGGTGGCGTGGTCGGGCTCTGTCTCGCATCGCTCA
>JAEUMW010000173.1 GCA_016791345.1 Betaproteobacteria bacterium
GATTTCTCCGGTTCCCAGCGGAATGCTTCTGTCGCGCTGAGCGGCGGCACCTCGACCGCGCGCCCGGTCTTCGCATCCACCGGCGAGAGCGCAGCCGGATGTGTCACGTCCACCGGCGCGCTCTGCGCGTTGGCGATCACGACCGTCATCCCCATCGGCGAAATCTGGAAGAGCTTGCGCGCGAACTCGGAGGGCAGGTGTACGCAGCCATGTGACGACGGATAGCCCGGCAGCCCGCCTGCATGCAGCGCCACGCCGTCCCACGTCAGCCGCTCCGAATAGGGCATCGGCGCGTTGTTGTACTTCTTCGAGTGGTGATCCGCGTCCTTCTGCAGGACCGTGAAGATGCCGGTCGGGGTCTGGTGTCCCGTCTTGCCGGTGCTCACCGTGGCGACGCCGATGCGAACGCCATTGCGGTAAATGTCGGCCCGCTGCTCGGGGAGGCTCACGACGACGACGATCGGCCCGGACGGCACCGCGTCGGCATCCCAGATGAACTGCCCGGGCTTGAGCGCAGCCGGGTCGGCATCGACCGGCTGTGAAGCCGTCGCGCCCCAGAAGGGTTCAGCAGCGACGGGAAACACCACTGTGAGCACGGCAACGAGGAGGAGGTGGAGCATGGAAACTTCCCGGCGAGCGGATGTGGTCGGGCACGGATTGTAGCGCAGCCCGATCGCGTGCCTCCGGCAACGTCTCCACTTTCTGGCGTGCCGCGCGTTGCAATCCTCCGGGGAAGCCGTTGTCGCGCCCGCGTGGGGTCGCGCAGTTGACCCTCTAACGCGGCGGCGCGTTCCTCTGAACCAGCACGAGGGCGATACCGCCGAGTGTCGCCACCGAGGCGACGACGAGTCGCAGCGGGATTTCTTCGGAGAGCATCACCGCGCCGCCGGCGGCCGCGATGACCGGCACCGAGAGCTGCACGGTGGCGGCACTGAGTGCGGTCAGCTCGCGCAGCGCCGCGTACCAGATCACGTAGCCGAGTCCCGAGGTGACGGCGCCGGACGCGGCCGCGAGCGCGAGACCCGACGGCGCCACGTGCAGGTCACCGATCGAGAGAACGCTTGCCGCGAGGGCGAGCGGGACGGCGCCCGCGAAATTGGCGGCGGTCGCCTTGAGCGGGCTCGCCACGACGCGCCCGCGCAGCGAGTAGATGCCCCAGGCGATGCCGGCGATGGTCATGAGTCCGCCGCCGATCGGGGAAGGCGCGGTAACGCCCGGCGCCAGCAGGTAGACGAGACCCGCGACGGCCATCGCAAAGCCCACCCAGGCGAGGGGCCGGAAGCGCTCGCCAGCACGCCGGCCGCCGAGAAACATGGTGAGTTGCACGGCACCGAACAGGATCAGCGCACCGGTGCCCGCAGTGAGGTAAAGGTAAGCGAAGGAAAAGCAGGCAACGTAGAGGAACAGCATGGTCGCCGCCCACCAGTCCGGGCGAGCTGGCTTCGCCTCTCCGCGCAGGAGGCGGACGATGAGCGCGAGCGCCAGCGCGCCGGAGGCCAGCCGAACGCTGCCGAAGCTCGCCGGGTCGATCGTCGGCTCCTGCAGCGCGAGCCGGCAGAGAATCGAGTTGGCCGCGAAGGCGACCATCGCGAGCGTCGTGAGGAGCGTTGTCTTTGCCGTGTCCGCTGCGTGGGTAGTCGTTCTCATCTGCGGTCCGGCGTGTTGAAGACTCCTGACATGGGCACCATGATGGCGATCCGCATCGCTGCGGCTCGAATCAGCTCTTTGCGCGCGCGTCGCGCGCCGTCGGCAACCCGCATCCGGCACCCCCTCTTCTCACGCCGGCTTGATGTTCTGGTTCATCCGGAACAGGTTCGTCGGGTCGTACTTCTTCTTGAGCTTCACCAGCCGATCGTACGTCGCACCGTAAGCGAATGCGATGCGATCGGTCTCGTCTTGAGTGAGAAAGTTGATGTACGCACCACCGCTGGCGAACGGCTGTGACTTGGCGAAGAATTCGCGCGCCCAGGCGATGCACCGTTCGTCCTCGGCGGCCGACTCCCAGCGGCAGTGTACGTTCATCACGTACTTGGCGTCTCGACTCGAGTAGGCCATCGCCTCGGGCGCAACGCGGGTCGTCTGCCCGCCGATCGTGCCGATGAAGATCTCGCACTGCGGTGACGGCAGCTTGCCCGCGTAGTCAATGATGGCGTCGAGCGCGCCGTCGCTCAAGCGCGAGAAGTTGTGCGACTTCCAGTAGTTGCGGGCGCCCCGCGTCAGGAGCGGATCGAAGGCCTGCTGCCAGGCGGTGTACGGCTGCACGCCGACGTGCTCGCCATGGGGCGTACCGCACTTGCGCAGTGGTTCGATCAACTTCTCGCCCTGTGCGGGGTCACCCGCATAGAACAGGGCGAGCGCGACCATCTCCTTTCCGTGTACCTTCTCCGGCAAGAAGGGCAGCGGCGGCGCCTTCCGGGTCACCATCCACACGTTGAGCTCGTCCGGCATAGTCTCAGTGAAGCGAGCGAATTGCGCGAGCACGGACTTCGCCTCCTCGAACGGGAAGACAATGAGCCCGCTTAGCACCTCCGGCCCGACGGAATGGAGCTGGAACTCGAAACGGGTGACGACACCGAAATTCCCACCGCCACCACGTAGCCCCCAGAAGAGGTCGGCGTTCTCCGTTTCGCTCGCGTGGACTTGGCGGCCATCCGCCGTGACGACATCCGCGGAGAGAAGGTTGTCGATGGTCATCCCGTACTTCCGGCTCAGCCAGCCGAACCCGCCGCCGAGCGTGAGGCCGGCCACGCCCGTGGTCGAGTTAATGCCCAGCGGTGTGGCGAGGCCGTGCGCCTGCGCGGCCGCGTCGAAGTCGCCGAGGGTGCAGCCGGGTTCGACGACCGCCTGGAGTGCGTTCACGTCTACCTGGACGCCCTTCATCAGCGAGAGATCGATCATGAGACCGTCGTCGCAGACGGCGTTACCCGCGATGTTGTGTCCGCCCCCTCGAATCGAGACGAGGAGATTGTGCCTGCGCGCAAACGCGACAGCCTGGACGACGTCTTCAGGCGACGCGCAGCGGGCGATCAGCGCGGGTCTGCGGTCGATCATGGCATTCCAGATCTGGCGGGCGTCGTCGTATCCCGAGTCGAGAGGAAGAAGAACCTCACCACGGAAGTGCGCTTTGAAGTCGTCGATTTCTGCTTTCTGTAACTGATTCATGCTTGCCTCCTTTGGATGTGCCTCAAACGTCGAAGCGGACCCTCGGTTCGAGCGACAGAACAGACCCCGCTCTTAGATCGAGTCCGGCGCGTCAGGTTGCTTCAATCATGGTGTTCTGAGATCTCGTCTTGCGACGAGACAATCGGTGCGAGCGCCTCGCCGATGCGCTGGCCTTGCACATCGTTGATCATGCCGGCGAGGATCTCCGTGAAGCGTGGCTCCGCGACGCCGGAGAGGATGTACTGCCAGCGATAGGCACCGAGCACGACCGCGCGCACCTGCTGCACCTCGTCGCCGGTGAAGAAACGCCCGGCAGCACGCACGAAGTAATCGACGTCCGATGCGGCCTGCAGCTGCAGCAGTCCGTCCACGGCGCCGACCAGCCCGATGAGGTCGTCCACCGCTGCATCGCGCGCTTCCGCGGTGAGCTTTGCGTTCTCGCGCTGCCACTCGAGCTCGTCGAGGATCGCGTGCTGCGACTCTTCACGCCAGTGAAAGAGGAAGACGTCCTTCCACAGCTCCGAGAGGTGCTCGTCGGGCTCGATGCTCGAGCGGTAGTGCGTCTGCGTGAAGAGCTCGATCAGGCAGGTGAGCGCGAGCACCGCCCAGGTCGACTTGCCGAGCACCACCGATGCGACATCGTTCGGCTGCGGCAGGAAGCTGTAGCCTTCGGGCATGCCCTCGGCCGCCAGGCGTTCGATGCGGCGGAAGAGCTCCTGGTGCTTGAGCTCTTCGTCGCCGAAGCGCACCAGCGCCTCCAGCGCGGTCTGATCGCCGAGCCAGTGATCACGGCTGACCTCCAGGATCTTGGCGCCGATGAAGCGCTCCACGAGGCCGAACATGTTGGCGTAGGTGCGGCCCTGGATCTGGGACAGGAAACGCTGCTCGCCCTGCGAGAGGAACGAAAGACGATCGATCTTCGAGAGGCTGTCGGGGAGGAACTTCTTGGAGAAGTCGAACGTGCGGCCGCGGATTACGTCGCGCTCGATCTCCCAGCGGATGCGCTTGGAGACCTCGACGCAGCGGGCGTAGCGGCGGGTGTCGACCGAGTAGTGAGCGGTTTGCATGGTTTGCCTCCATCAGCAGTTGGGTTGAAAGTGACGGTGCGCTGCACGCGCCGTCATGGAGGCGAACTCTACGCGCCAGCGGTAACGGGCCTTTTTCGGCTGCGAAACGCTTTGTATCAGTGTGTAACCCGAGTCCTCGCTTTAGCGCCGGTCTATAATCCGCCGCAACGGAGGGCGACGTGACCAGCGGTAGAGTCCTGATCGTCGACGACGATGCCGACGTGCGCGAGATGCTCGCTGAGTACCTCGCGACGCATGGCTACACGGTGGCGCAGGCAGATGGCGGGGTTGCAATGCGTGCCGAGCTCGAACGGGCAGTGCCCGACGTCGTGCTGCTCGATCTTGCGCTGCCGGGCGAGGACGGCCTCACGCTCGCGCGCTACCTGCGCGAGCGCTACGACCTCGGCATCATCATGGTGACCGGCGCGGGGGAGCTGGTGGATCGCATCGTCGGCCTCGAGATGGGGGCGGACGACTACATCGCGAAACCGTTCGATCCGCGCGAGCTGCGGGCGCGCTTGAAGAGCGTGATGCGGCGCGTGCAGCGCGGCGCAACGAGTGAAGCCACGCCGGCGCACAGTGAGCCCGACCGCATCGCGATGGGACGCTGCCTGCTCGATCTGCAATCCCACTGCCTGGTCGACCGGGACGGTGCCGAGGTGCCGCTCACGGCGATGGAGTTCGATCTGCTGCGCGCGTTCGCCGAGCACCCGCACCAGGTGCTCTCGCGCGACCGCCTGCTCACGCTGACCCGCAATCGCGAGTGGGAGCCCTTCGACCGCTCCATCGACATCCGCATCGCGCGGCTGCGAAAGAAGATCGAGGACGATCCGGAGCAGCCCCGCGCGATCCGCACCGTGCGCGGCGCAGGGTACATGTTCGTGCCGCAGACTGCTTTGTAACCGGATCGTTGCCGCAGGTAACTGCCGGGTAACTCCCGCGCACGTTTGCTGCTATCGCTCTACACTTGGCGGGGTCGTGACCGCGACGGTTCTTGCCAGTGATCGAGCTTCCGTTCCACCACCCAGCTTTGCAGGTCCTCCTCGACAGCGAGGACGCGGCGGTGT
>JAEUMW010000174.1 GCA_016791345.1 Betaproteobacteria bacterium
GATCTGCAGGTAGAGCAGATCGAAGGTCACGCGCAGCAGCCCGTAGATCGCGGTCTTGAGCATGACTGCGCTCATCAGCGCCGACACCGGCGACGGCGCGGCCGGATGCGCCTCGGGCAGCCAGACGTGCAGCGGCAGCACACCGGCCTTCGCGCCGAAGCCGAAGAGCGCGAGCAGGAACGCGACCGTCGCCCACGGCGGCGTCGGCACCGCTGCGCGCATGGCGGCGAAGGTGTAGTCGTGTGCCGCGCCGTGCAGCACGCCGAAGCAGAGCAGGATGGCGATCGCGCCGATGTGCGCGATGAGCAGATAGAGGAAGCCGGCACGGCGAATTTCGGGCAGCCGATGGTCGCTCGTCACCAGGAAGAACGACGAGAGCGCCATGGTTTCCCACGCGACCATGAAGCCGTAGGCGTCGTCGGCGAGCAGCAGCAGCGCCATGCTCGCGAGGAATACGTGGTAGTAGAGACTCTGCAGGCCCGGTGGCGTGCCTTCCCCGCGGCGGATGTAGCCGGCGGCAAACACCGATACGCCGGCGCCTACTGCGCCGAGCAGCGTGAGGAAGCACGCGGAGAGCGCATCGAGGCGAACATGGAAGGGCAGATCCGGCAGCCCCAGCGGCAGCACCTGCGACGCCGGGAGATCGCCGAGACTGGCGAACGCTGTCGCGGCGAGAACGAGGCTACCGATCGCCCCTGCAGGATAGATGCCCTTCGCTACCAGCCGCACGTTGCGCGGCACGGCCACCCCTGCGGCGCCGAGGGCGAGCCACAGGCAGGCGACACCGACGATCACTTCGACCGGCGAATAGGTCACGGGCGAGATGCGGATCGACCGTGGGGGCTCGCTGCCACCGAGAGACCGACTCCCAGAGAGAGGCGCTGATCACCGGGGCGCCGCGCAAGCCGCGACGAAGTTATCGCAAGTCTGCGGCTGCGAGCGGTGCGGGGTTATGCCAGCGCGATGATGGAGACAACACTGGCCGCCATGATAGCACCCGCTGCGACCCGACGTCTCCCGGCGCCTTGTCACCCATTCCGGCGATGGTCGCGACACACGAGATGCGCGCGGCCACACCCGCCGGGCGCGTTACTTCACCTTCATGCCGGGTTGCGCACCGGCGTCCGGGCCGAGAAGGTAGAGCCCGGACCCGTCGCCGGAGGCCGCGAGCACCATGCCTTCCGACACGCCGAACTTCATCTTGCGCGGCGCGAGATTGGCCACCATCACCGTCAGCCGCCCGTTAAGGAGCACGGGGTCGTAGGCGGACTTGATGCCGGCGAACACCGTACGTGTCTCGTGGCCGAGATCGAGCGTGAGCTTGAGCAGCTTGTCCGCGCCCTCGACGTGTTCTGCCGCGACGATGCGCGCGATGCGCAGATCGACCTTGGCGAAGTCGTCGAGGGAGATCGTCTCCGCCACGCTCTCCCGGTGCACCTTGGCCTCCGCGTGCCCCTGCGGCGAGTGCGGAACGGCAGCGAGCGACTCGCGGTTGGCATCGACCAGCGCATGGATCTGTTTTGCCTCGATGCGCGTCATCAGGTGCCGATACGGATCGATGGTGTGGCCGAGCAGCAGCGTCCCGACGTCGCGCCAGGTGAGCGGCGACAGCCGCAGGAACGATTCGACGCGCTCCGCGATCGCCGGCAGCACCGGCTTCAGGTAGATCGTGAGCCAGCGAAAGACGTTGAGCACGACGGTGCAGACCTCGTGCAACTCGGCGCTGCGGTCGGGCTCCTTCGCCAGTTCCCAAGGCTTGCACGCATCGACGTACTGGTTCACCACGTCGGCGCAGCGCATCACCTCGCGCACCGCCTTGCTGAACTCGCGGCCTTCGTAGCTTGCCTGCACGCTCGAGGCGGCATCGCGAATCTCCTCCATCCACGGCTCGATGCGGATCTCGTCGGCGAGCCGGCCGCCGAAGCGGCTGGTGATGAAGCTGGCCGCGCGGCTGGCGATGTTCAGGTATTTGCCGACGAGATCGGCATTCACCCGCGCCACGAAGTCATCCAGGTTGAGGTCGATGTCCTCCATCGTCCCGTTCAGCTTGGCGGCGTAGTAATAGCGCAGCCACTCGGGATTGAGCCCCTGCCGGAGATAGCTCTCGGCCGTGATGAAGGTGCCGCGCGACTTCGACATCTTCTCGCCGTTCACGGTGAGAAAGCCGTGGGCGAAGATCCGGGTCGGCGTGCGGTAACCGGCGAACTCCAGCATCGCCGGCCAGAAGAGCGCGTGGAAGTAGAGGATGTCCTTGCCGATGAAGTGGACCAGCTCGGTCTCGTGTCCCGGCCGCAGGAAGTCGTCCGGTTCCAGATGCACGCCCTCGGCGTGCTGCTGCGCGACGTAGTTCTGGAAGCTGCCGAAGTAGCCGACCGGCGCATCGAGCCAGACGTAGAAGAACTTGGCGCCGTTCGTGCCGGGGATCGGGAAGCCGAAGTAGGGCGCATCGCGCGAGATGTCCCAGTCGGAAAGCTTGTCCTCGCCGGCCTCGCCCAGCCACTCCTGCATCTTGTTCGAGGCTTCCGGCTGCAGGCGGCCCGGCTCGCGCGTCCAGCGCCGCAGGAAGCTCACGCAGTCCGGGTGCGAGAGGTGGAAGAAGTGGTGCTCGGACGCCTTGCGCACGGGGGTCGCGCCGGACACCGACGAGTACGGATTGCGCAAATCGGTCGGCGAATAGGTCGCACCGCACACTTCGCAGGCGTCGCCGTACTGGTCCTTCGCCCCGCACTTCGGGCACTCGCCCTTGATGTAGCGGTCCGGCAGGAACATCTCCTTCACCGGATCGTAGAACTGCTCGACCTCGCGGCGGATGATCAGTCCGCGCACGGCGAGCGCACGGTAGATGTCCTCGCAGAAGCGCTGATTCTCCTGCGAGTTGGTCGTGTAGTAGTTGTCGAAATCGACGTGGAATCCGTCGAAGTCGCGCTTGTGCTCGTGCCACACGCGCTCGATCAGGGCCTCGGGCGTGATGCCTTCCTTCTCGGCGCGCAGCATGATCGGCGTGCCGTGCGTGTCGTCGGCACAGACGTAGTGGACCTCGTGCCCCAACATCTTCTGCAAGCGCACCCAGATGTCACTCTGGATGTACTCGACGAGATGTCCCAGGTGGATGGCCCCGTTAGCGTAGGGCAGTGCAGAGGTGACCAGGAGGCGACGGCTCATGAGAATGGGACCACAACTGCCTGTTAAACTTACAAATTGTAAAACAAAAGAACGCAGGCTTGCTTGCGCATTCCTAGCGTGTGATGAACTGGCACCCGCGGTCGATTAGAATTCGATTTTCCATTCCTGCCCGAGGAAGCTGTCCATGGCCATCTCCACCCTCCAGGTCGAAACCGCCCTGAAGGAACTCGTCGATCCCAATACCGGGAAGGACTTCGTCGCCAGCAAGTCAGCGAAGAACATCAGGGTCGACGGCAACGATGTCTCGGTCGACATCCTGCTCGGCTATCCCGCGAAAAGCCAGATCGACGGCATCCGCCGCCAGGTGATCGAGAAGCTGAAGGGGCTGCCCGGCGTCGGCAACGTGAGCGCCAACGTGTCGATGAAGATCGTCGCGCACGCGGTGCAGCGCGGCGTCAAGCTGCTTCCCAACGTGAAGAACATCGTCGCCGTCGCCTCCGGCAAGGGCGGCGTGGGCAAGTCCACCACCGCGGTGAACCTGGCACTCGCGCTGGCGGCCGAGGGAGCCAGTGTCGGCGTGCTCGACGCGGACATCTACGGACCGTCGCAGCCGATGATGCTCGGCATCACCGGCCGCCCCGAATCGGTCGACGGCAAGAGCATCGAGCCGATGGAGAGACACGGCGTCCAGGCGATGTCGATCGGCTTCCTGATCGAGGTCGACACGCCGATGGTGTGGCGCGGACCGATGGTCACACAGGCGCTCGAGCAGTTGCTGCGCGAAACACGCTGGCGGGAGATCGATTATCTCGTGGTGGACATGCCGCCGGGCACCGGCGACGTGCAGCTCACGCTGGCGCAGAAGGTCCCGGTCACCGGCGCAGTGATCGTCACCACACCGCAGGACATCGCCCTCATCGACGCGCGCAAGGGGCTCAAGATGTTCGAGAAGGTGAGCATCCCGATCCTTGGTGTGGTGGAGAACATGAGCCTGCACGTCTGCCCGAACTGCGGACACGAGTCGCACATCTTCGGCAGCGGCGGCGCCGAGCAGATGTGCAAGGATTACGACATCGACCTGCTCGGTTCCCTGCCGCTCGACCTCGCCATCCGCGAGCAGGCCGACTCGGGCACACCGACCGTGGTCGCCGATCCCGACGGTCGCGTGGCGGAGATCTACCGGCAGATCGCACGGCGCGTCGCGATCAAGATCGCGGACAAGGCCCGCGACATGACCGCGGCCTTCCCGAAGATCGTCATCCAGAACACGTGATGACCGCTTACGTCGTCGGGCGCATGCACGTGCGCAATCGCGACAAGTGGGAACAGTATCTCGCGCAGGTCGGTGCCACCTTCGCGCCGTATCAGGGCGAGGTCGTGCTTCGCGGCAGGGACGCGGTAAACCTCGACGGCGTGGACGCGCACGAACTGGCGGTCGTCGTGCGCTTCCCGGATCTGGCGGCGGCCGAGCGCTGGCGCCAGTCGCCCGAGTATCGCCGCATCGTGCCGCTGCGCGACGAAGCTGCGGACGTCGTGCTGATCGCCTACAGCGCCTGAGCGACGCCGCCACAAACAGCCGACAAACAGGGAGCCATCCTTCGGATGACCATCAAGTCCGACCGCTGGATTCGTCGCATGGCGCAAAGCCACGGCATGATCGAACCGTTCGAGCCGCACCAGGTGAAGGAGGTGAATGGTCAGCAGGTCGTGTCCTTCGGCACCTCCAGCTATGGCTACGACATACGCTGCTCGGAGGAATTCAAGCTCTTCACCGACATCAACACGACGATCGTCGATCCCAAGAATTTCGATCCGAAGTCGTTCGTCGACGTGAAGGGGCCGTCGTGCATCATTCCGCCCAACTCGTTCGCACTCGCGCGCACCGTCGAGTATTTCCGCATCCCGCGCAACGTGCTCACCATCTGCCTCGGCAAGTCGACGTACGCCCGCTGCGGCATCATCGTCAACGTGACGCCGCTCGAACCGGAGTGGGAAGGCTACGTCACGCTGGAGTTCTCCAACACGACGCCGCTGCCGGCACGCATCTATGCCAATGAAGGGGTCGCGCAGGTGATCTTCCTGGAGGCAGACCGCGAAGACGTCTGCGAGACTTCGTATCGCGACCGCGGCGGCAAGTACCAGGGTCAGCGCGGCGTGACGCTGCCCAAGATGTGACCGCAGCGATCCGGAAGGCGGTGGCGCGATGACTGCGCGCGTCGGTCCGGCGGCGCGTGCGAAGGTCGACGCACTCCACATCGATCTCGAGACGGTGCGCGAGGCGGCGGCAGCGCACTACACGCATCCCTTCCTGCTGCTGGACACAGACGTCGTGCGCGCCAGTGTGCGTCGGTTCCAGCGTGCGCTGCCGGGTGTCCGACCGCATTACGCGGTCAAGGCCAATGCGCACCCGGCGCTGCTCAAGGTGTTGCGGGAGGAGGGAATCGCCTTCGAGACCGCCTCCGTCGGCGAGCTCGACCTGCTCCTGGAACTCGGGGTACCGGCTGGCGATATCCTGTACTCGAACCCGGTCAAGTCTCGCGAGCACATCGCGCAGGCGGCGCGGCAGGGCGTCGAGTGGTTCGTCGTCGATTGCGTCGAGGAACTGCGCAAGTTCGCCGCCATTGCGCC
>JAEUMW010000175.1 GCA_016791345.1 Betaproteobacteria bacterium
TCAGCTGCTTGGTGATCTGCTCGATGATCTCGTCCGAGCCGCTGGTGACGATCGTCATGCGCGACATGGTCGCGTCCTCGGTCGGCGCGACGGTGAGGGATTCGATGTTGTAACCGCGCGCGGAAAAGAGCCCCGACACCCGTGACAGCGCTCCCGGCTCGTTTTCCAGGAGCAATGAAAGAATATGTCTCATGATTCTTCTGACTGACCGTCGTTAAGCGTCGTCCCGCGGAAATGCGCGGAACGTCCCCTGCAGCAAGAGCGACGTTGTTTCCGCTTCAGACCAGAATCATCTCCGACAGCCCCTTGCCGCCGGGGACCATCGGGAAGACGTTCTCGGTCTGGTCGGTGGTGAAATCCATGAACACCAGCCGGTCCTTCAAGGCGATCGCCTCGCGCAGCGCGGGTTCCACGTCAGCCGGCTTGTCGATGCGCATGCCGACATGACCGTACGACTCGGCGAGCTTCACGAAGTCCGGCAGTGCGTCCATGTAGGACTCGGCGTAACGGTTGCCGTGGAAAAACTCCTGCCACTGCCGCACCATGCCCATGTACCGGTTGTTCAGATTCACGATCTTTACCGGGAGATGGTATTGCTTGCAGGTCGAGAGCTCCTGGATGCACATCTGGATGCTCGCCTCGCCGGTGATGCAGAACACGTCGGCCTCCGGATGGGCAAGCTTGACCCCCATGGCATACGGCAGACCGACGCCCATGGTGCCGAGCCCGCCGGAGTTGATCCAGCGGCGCGGCTTGTCGAACTTGTAGAACTGTGCCGCCCACATCTGGTGCTGACCGACGTCCGAGGTGACGAAGGCGTCGCCATTCGTCAATTCGTAGAGCTTTTCCACCACGAACTGCGGCTTGATGATGGGACTGCCGCGGTCGTACTTGAGGCAGTCGCGTGCGCGCCAGAGCTCGATTTGCGTCCACCAGGTCTTGAGTGCCGATGTGTCGCTGCGCTCGCGGAATCCCTCGAGCTGTCGCGCCAACTCCTGCAGCGTCTCGCGCACGTCGCCCACGATCGGCACGTCGACCTTGACCCGCTTCGAGATGGAGGAAGGGTCGATGTCGATATGGATGATGTGCCGCTCATCGTCGAAGAAGTGCGACGGATTGCCGATGACGCGGTCGTCGAAACGCGCACCGACGGCGAGCAGCACGTCGCAGTGCTGCATCGCCATGTTTGCCTCGTAAGTGCCGTGCATGCCGAGCATGCCCACGAACTGCGGATCGGTCGCCGGAAATCCCCCCAATCCCATGAGCGTGTTCGTGCACGGATAACCCAGCAGGTGCACCAGCTCGGTGAGTTCCTTGGCGGCATTGCCGAGGATCACGCCGCCACCCGTGTAGATCATCGGTCGCCGCGCATTGGCGAGCAGCTGGACGGCCTTCTTGATCTGCCCGCTGTGCCCCTTCACCACGGGGTTGTAGGAGCGCATCGAGATGGTCTGCGGATACTCGAACTCGACCTTCGCCATCGTGACATCCTTGGGAATGTCGACGAGCACCGGGCCCGGGCGGCCGGTGGTGGCGAGATAGAAGGCCTTCTTGATCGTCGAGGCGAGATCGCGCACGTCCTTCACGAGGAAGTTGTGCTTGACACACGGCCGCGTAATGCCGACAGCATCACACTCCTGGAATGCGTCCTGGCCGATGGCGTGGGTCGGCACCTGACCGCTCAGGATCACGACCGGCACCGAGTCCATGTACGCGGTGGCAATGCCGGTCACGGCATTGGTAACGCCGGGACCCGAGGTCACGAGGCATACGCCGGGCTTCTCGCACGAGCGCGCGAAGCCATCCGCTGCGTGCACCGCAGCCTGTTCGTGACGAACGAGGATGTGCTTGACCTTGTCTTGTTTGAAGATCTCGTCGTACAGGAAGAGGACCGCACCGCCTGGATAGCCGAAGACGTATTCGACCCCCTCTTCCTGCAGGCAGCGCACCACGACCTCAGCGCCGGTAAGTTCCATGAATGGGTCTCGAAACAGGGCAAAAAAGTGAACCGCAAAACATACCGTCGGACGCGGCATCGGTCAAGGAAAACGTTTACTCCAGACCCTGCCGGCAGGGCGCTCATGCCGGCTGCAAAGCGGTCACCGATCGCCGCGGGCAATTTGCTACTATCGGGTGAAAACCACTACCTGCCGGCATGCTGCCGCGAACGACGGGCAGCCCCTCGGGAAGGGAAGGCCGCCGCCATTCCCTCCCGTCAACTCACTCGGGACAGGTCAACTGGCAACCGCAAAGGAACTGTCGGACTTTCTCGCCGGCGTAGAGCGCAGGGCATTCAAGCAGGCCGCGTTTGCGGTGCGCGACAATCACGCCGCGCTCGACATCGTGCAGGACGCCATGCTCAAACTGGCGGAGAAGTACGGTGGCAAACCCGCCGACGAGCTGCCGATGCTGTTTCAGCGCATTCTGCAGAACGCGATTCGGGATTTCTTCCGCCGGCAGAAGGTCCGATCGCTGTGGACCACCCTTTTCTCTTCGCTGGGACCGAAGGGCAGCGACGACGAGGACCACGACCCGCTGGAGATGCTGGCGCAGCAGGACAGCCCCGGTCGCCCTTTGGAGCCCGCGGAGGAGTTGCTGCGCAGTCAAACACTTGCAGCCATCGAGGAGGCGCTCGCACAGTTGCCGCCGCGTCAACGGCAGGCGTTTATCTTGCGTTACTGGGAAGAGATGGATGTCGCTGAGACGGCTCGAGCCATGGGTTGCTCCGAGGGCAGCGTGAAAACGCATTGCTCGCGAGCGACCCATGCCCTTGCCGGCCTGCTCAGGGCGAGAGGGATAGAACTATGAGCGAAGAACAATTCGGGCGCCGTGTCGCCTGGCATCTCGACCGCGGTCTCGATCAACTCGATCAGGGCACGTTGAACGCGCTTGCCGCCGCGCGGCAGGCCGCCTTGAACGGTCAGCCCGTGTATCAGCGCAGTACCGAGCCCGCAATGGCGGTCGCCGGTCACGCCGCCCTGTCGACACGTCATCCGCGAACGCGGATCCGCTGGTGGGTACCGGCGAGTGCCGTGGCAGTAGTGGTGGCAGCGCTGATGTACGTGCAGGCGATGAATCAGCATCCCATGTTCGCTCCGAACCACGAGCTGGGTGCGCTCGATGCCGGTCTCCTGGCCGATGAACTTCCGATTGACGCCTATCTGGACAAGGGCTTCGACGCGTGGCTGGAAGATACTTCATCGGAATAGCGCTGCTCGGCCTCGCGTTGAGTCTGCCGGCGGCGGCGGCGCCGCCCTCCGGCCCGACCTGGAAGCAGTTGACGGCCGCCCAGCGGCAGGTTCTCGCGCCGCTTGCAGGCGAATGGGACAAGATCGAGCCGGAGCGGCGCCTGAAATGGATCGGCGTGGCTGAACGATACCCGAGCCTCGCACCGGACCAGCAGCAACGACTGCAGTCGCGCATGAAGGAGTGGGCCGCTCTTTCTTCGGAAGAGCGCGACGTGGCACGCGAGAAGTTCAAGAACCTGCAGCAACTTCCGCCGGAGCGGCGCGCCACCATGAAGGAAAAGTGGGACACCTATCGGCAGCTGCCCGAAGAAGAGCGCGAGCTCCTGCGCACCGCGGGGTCGAAGCGCGGCGCTTCCGCTGCGGCACCGTTGCAGGAAGCATCGGAAGAACACGTTGCGACACCCGGCTCCCGTGAGGCGTCCTCCGCGGAGCCGGCCGTGACGCGCCCGTGAGCGGCGCTCGTCGCAGTCGTCGCGCCCGCAGCGAGGTCGTCACCAGCACACCAAGCGACCCGGCGGCATCGTCCGCACAGGAAAACGCCGGAATCGGTCGGCGCTTCGCCTGCCTCGTCTACGAGGCACTACTCCTGCTGGCCGTCCTTTTCTTCGGTTCCGCCGTCTTTACCGGCGTGGCTGGCTCGGCCGACACGCTTGCGTCCCGCTTCGCGCTGCAGGTGCTGCTGCTCACCCTCTGCGGTGCGTATTTCGTCTGGTGCTGGACCCGTGGCGGCCAGACGCTGCCGATGCAGGCCTGGCACCTGCGCATCGTCGCGGCCCACAGCGGTGAGCCGCCCGCGCCGGGCCTCGCGCTCAAGCGCTATCTGCTCGCAGTCCCCGGCGTGCTGCTGGGAGCGGTCTCGTTTCTGTGGGGATTCATCGATCGCGATCGCCTCTTTCTTCACGATCGCCTGGCGGGAACGAGGATCGTGCGTATCGACCGCACTCGCCGCACTACCGACGCTCCGCCCGCCAGATCATCCACGCCGCCACAGCACTAAAGAGCAGCGTCGGCAGCACCGCGCTCACGAACGGCGTCCAGTTGTTCAGCGTCCCGAGCGCATCGAAGAACCGCCCCAACAGGAAGAACGTGAGGCCGACGAGAATGCCGGTGAACACCTTCGTACCGACGCTGGTCATCCGGCCCTGGAAATGCGCGAAAGGCAGCGCCAGCACCGTCATCAGTACCACCGAGAACGGGTAGATCAGTTTGCTCCACAGTGCAGTCTCGTAGCGCGTGGTCTGCTGCCGACTGTTCTTGAGATGCTCGATGTACTGCACGAGATCGGTGGCCGCCATCTCCTCCGGCTTGAGCAGCAGAACGCCGAGCAGACTGGGTGTGAGCACCGATGTCCACGCCATCTCGGGGATATGCTCGACGGTTGCGCGACCGTCGGCGAAGCGCGTCCGCGCGACCTCCGACAGCAACCACCCGTTGCCTCCCCGATACGCGCCCTTTTTCGCGAAGGTGCTGGAGACGAGACGCTGCGAATCATCGAAATCGTACAGGTAGATGTTGAGCAGCGTGTTGTCGGGGGTGACCAGTCCCACGTTGACGAAGCTGTTGCCGTCCTTGACCCAGATCCCCGATCGAAACTGGCTGACGATGAGGTAGGCGGACGCCCGCATGCGCAGTCGCTGCGCCGCCGCTTCGCTGGCTGGCGCGACGTATTCGCCGAAGACGAAGGTGAGCGCCGCGAACACGAGGCCGATCTGGGCGAGCGTCGCCGCAAGACGCAGCATCGAGATGCCGGACGTGCGCAGGATCGCGTACTCGGACTGCGCCGTAAGACGGGCCAGCGCGAACAGGGCGCCGACCAGCACCGCGATCGGCATCACCTCGTAGACGTGCGTCGGCAGGCTCAGCAGCACGTACAGGAAGGCCGTGTGGAGGCGGTATTGACCGCGGCCCAGGTCCTCCAGCTGATTGAGGAGATCGAAGAACGCGAAGAGCGCAAGCAGTGCCGCGAGTGTGAGCAACGTCGCTGCGGCAATCTCGCGAAAGAGATAGCGGCGGACGATTCTCATGCCGAACGCGCCACCGGCAGCCAGCGCAGCGACATGCGCCGGTAGAAGAAGAGCACGACCACTGTCACCATCGCGCCGTGAACCCCGAGCACGGCCGCCCACGCCGAGAGCCTGCCGGACGCGACGAGGCTCTCCGAGATGCTGATGGCGTTGCTGTAGAGAAAGTAAAGCAGCACTGCGGCGATCAGGTTGAAGGAGCGTCCAACACGCGGATTCACCGAGCTCAGCGGCACGGCGAGCAACGCGAGAAGCAGTGCGGAAAGTGGCAAGCCGAGACGCCACACCAGCTCAGCGAGATTGGCGGGCGAACTCTGCGCGATGAGTTCGCCGGTGGCCAGCGTCTTCGCCGGCGACAGGACCTTGCGCGCTTCCGCCGGCTCGATGCGCACCGCCAAGCGCTGGAAATCCATCGTGCGGTATTCCGGTGAGCCGGGCATACCCTCGTAGCGGTGACCGTCAAGCAGAACGAGAAAGCGGTCTCCGTTCTCGTGGGTCTCGATGAGACCGTTGTGCGCGATCATCACGGCCGCGCCGTCGCGCTGCTTCGATTGCACGAAGACGTTCTTCACCCTGCCGGAATCGGGGTCCAGTTCCTCCACGAAGTACACCCAGTCGGCGCGCTTCGACTCCTGGAAAACACCCTCGCGCACGAGTGCGGTCTCGTCGCGCGATTCGAGCTGGCGCTGGTATTGTTCGAGCCGCGCCGCAGCCCACGGGTAGACGAAGAAAGTCAGAACCGCGATAACGATCACCGAAGGCAGGGCGAACATGAGGACCGGTCTCACCCATGCCTTGAGCGAAAGCCCGGCGGAGAACCACACGAACATTTCGGAATCCCGATAGCACCGGATCAGCGTGAGCAGGACGGCCACGAACAGGCTTCCGCCCATCACGATCGGCAGCGAGGTGAGCACGGTGAAGCCGACGAGCGCGAACACGCCCTCCATCGGGATCAGGGCGCTCGTCGCCATGCGCAGTACGCGGATGATCTGCGTGCTGACGATGACGAGCAGGAGGATGGAGAGCACCCCGGCGCCGTTGGCGGCGAACTCGGACAGCAGGGAGCGCCGGAAGAGACTCATCTCCCGGCGCTCTTTTGACTTTTGGAAATTACTCCGACGATAATGGAACGGATACGCAAGTTCATGAAAAATAACCGGCAAATGCCTGGG
Organism: Betaproteobacteria bacterium; assembly: GCA_016791345.1. NCBI lineage: Bacteria > Pseudomonadati > Pseudomonadota > Betaproteobacteria > Betaproteobacteria bacterium. The sequence goes on from JAEUMW010000175.1 coordinate 6,445, forward strand.
AGCAAGACGTGGAATTTAGCATAAAAGGCGGCCGCCCCGAGAAGCAGCGCAGTGCGGCCATGGTGCTCGGCGTGTTCGAGTCGCGCAAGCTCACTGCACCGGCCGAGGCGGTGGACGAGGCGGCGGACGGTTATCTTACGGATATCCTGCGCCACGGCGACATGGAAGGCCGCCTCGGCACCACCTTGCTGCTGCACAAGGTTCCCAACGTCGCCGCCGAGCGCGTGCTGCTGGTGGGGCTCGGCAAGGAGCGCGACTTTCGCGACAAGGCCTACCGCGACGCCATCCGCGCAGCCATCCGCGCGCTGAACGACACCGGCGCCGCCGATGCTGCGATCCATCTGACGGAACTCCCGCTCAAGAAACGCGACAGCGTGTGGCGCACCGCCCAGGCGACGCTCGTCACGCTGGAGACGACGTACCGCTTCGACCGCCTCAAGAGCGGGCCGGACGCGCCGAAGCGCGCCCTCCGAAAGCTCGTCTTCACGGTCGCACAGAAAAGTGAAACGGCCGCCGCGGAAGAAGGGCTGCAGCGAGGGCTCGCCGTGGCGCAGGGGGTGAACCTGGCACGCGACCTCGGCAATCTCCCCGCGAACTTCTGCACGCCGACCTATCTCGCGGAGCAGGCGCAGGAACTCGCCCGGCACTACGGTTTCGAGTGCACCGTGCTCGAACAGGACGAGATGCGGAGCCTCGGCATGGGCGCACTGCTCTCGGTGACCCAGGGCACCGTGCAGCCGCCCAAGCTTATCGTGCTGAGGCATCGCGGCGGCGGTGAGCAGCGCCCGGTCGTCCTCGTCGGCAAGGGCATCACCTTCGACACGGGCGGCATCTCGCTCAAGCCCGCCGCCGAGATGGACGAGATGAAGTTCGACATGTGCGGAGCGGCAAGCGTCCTTGGCACATTCAAGGCGATCGGCGAGCTGCATCTGCCCGTCAACCTGATCGGCATCATTCCCTCGTGCGAGAACATGCCTGGCGGCAAGGCGACGAAGCCCGGTGACGTGGTGACGAGCCTGTCCGGTCAGACCATCGAGATTCTCAATACCGATGCCGAGGGCCGCCTCATCCTCTGCGACGCGCTCACCTACGCCGAGCGCTTCGATCCGGAAGTCGTCGTCGACATCGCGACCCTGACCGGCGCCTGCGTGATCGCGCTGGGGCACGTCGCTCACGGACTCTTTGCTAACGACGACGGGCTCGCCCGCGATCTGCTCGCGGCGAGCCAGAACAGTTACGACCGCGCCTGGCAGATGCCGTTGTGGGACGACTATCAGGAGCAGCTCAAGACCAACTTCGCCGACATGGCGAACGTCGGCGGACGTCCGGCGGGCAGTGTCACCGCCGCCTGCTTCCTGTCCCGGTTCACGAAGAAGTACCACTGGGCGCACCTCGATATCGCCGGCACGGCGTGGAAGAGCGGCAAGGAGAAAGGTGCCACCGGCCGGCCGGTCCCGCTCCTCACCGAGTTTCTCGTGCGGCGTGCGGGCACAACCAGGGAATGACCGCGTGACGCGCGTCGACTTCTACACGCATGCCGAGAGCAAGCTCAGGACGGCCTGCCAGCTGTGCGCGAAAGCGGCGGCGCAGGGCACGCGGCTCTTCGTCTACGTCCCTGATGCAGACACCGCGCGGGAGCTGGATCGACTGCTCTGGACCACGCCGGCCACCGGGTTCGTTCCGCATTGCCGGCCGAATGACCCGCTGGCTGCGGTGACGCCGGTGATCATCGCGGAGCATGCAGATGCGCCGCCTCATGATGACGTGCTCCTCAACCTGCACGCCGAGGTGCCGACCTTCTTCTCACGCTTCCGGCGCCTGGTCGAGATCGTGAGCACCGACGAGACCGACCGGCAGCAGGCCCGTGCCCGCTTCCGCTTCTACCGCGACCGCGGTTACGAGTTGCACGACCACAACGTGAGCTCGGCCACACGCCCGGCAACGTAGCGATGTCCTCGGAACACGGATCCGATCGTCCGCAAAACGAAGTGCTGTCGAAGGTGGATGCGCTGCTGCGCCGTCATCGCAGCGGCGGACTGGATGTCGCCCTCGACATGACCGCGGAAGCGGAGATTCCGACGCTGACGGAACTGATCGAGGGTGCCGCCGATGCCGGGGATGCAGACTTCGTCCTCGAACCATCCCCGCCGGAGGCACCGCCCGCCGACGTCGACACACATCCCTCGGACGAGGCGTGGGTGGCCGCCCTGCGGCCGGAACTGGAGCGCCTCGTTGCGCAAGAGCTTGCGGAGCGATTGCCCGCCGCCATCCGGGAGCAAGTGATGCCCGAGATGAGACGCGAACTCGGCGAAGGCCTCAATCGCCTGCGCGATGAGATGCGCACGACGGTGGAAGCGGTGGTGCGCGAAACCATCGAGCGCGAGGTGAAGCGGGCGCTGAAGGCGCTGCTCAAGGAGAAGGAGCGGTAAACCACCGCTCCGCACCCGCGCAGTTCGCGAACGGCGTCAGGTCGACCTGACGCCGCCGCCTGCCAGGGGTCAGTTGTTGCCGTCCGAGATTCCCATCTGCCGGATGACCCAATCGTGGCCTGCCTCTGTCTGCCCCGAACGTTCGGTGAGCTGGGGACGCTGCGTCGGCCGGGTGTGCCGGACGTAACCATCGGTCGTGCGCAGCTGCTTCTCCAGCCACGCGCCGTCCGCCGTCATGACTCCCGTCGAATCACCGGGAGCGCCGCTGTAACCGCCGGTAGCCTGCGCACCCGAGTCTGCCGCAAGTGTGGGCACGGTCGGCAGGGCCAACAGGCCTGCAGCAGCAGCCGTCAGCAGAATTCTGGCTTTCATGATGTCTCCTTTGCGTGTCGTCTGGCGATATCGCCTGAGTGAGCAGACTACGCGCGCCCCAGGGTCGGCCGGATGACCCGCGGATTACATTGCTGTAAGCCTCGGCGCCGGTGGAAAGCGCAGGGTGAAGCGGATGCCGAAGCTGCCGGCGTCCGCCTGCGCCACGCCGCCGTGCAGACGCATGATGGAATCGACGATGGCGAGTCCCAGTCCGGCGCTGTGCGCAGCGTCGTCGCGGGGCTCGTCTCGACGGGCAAAGCGGGCAAAAAGACGCGGCAGTTCGTCGGTGCGAATCGGCTTCGCGCACGAATTGGTCACCTCGAGGACGGCGCCCTCGGCGGCAGATCGAGCCCGCACGTCGATGCGCTCGCCGGGCGGTGCGTAGCGCACGGCGTTCGACAACAGGTTGGTGATCGCGCGCCGGATCATCAGCCGGTCCCCGCGGGTGACGCACTCGCCCTGGATGACGATCTCCTGCGACTTCTCGGCCGCTGCAGGCTCGAAGTATTCGGCGAGGTTCGACGCCTCCTGCGTGAGGTCGACCGTTTCGGCGGCAACGGTGAGCACCCCGCGGTCGGCGCGGGCGAGAAACAGCATGTCCGACACCATGCGCTCCAACCGTTGCAGTTCCTCCAGGTTGGACAGCAGGGCCTCGCAGTATTCTTCCGCGGTGCGCGGTCGCGACAGCGTCACCTGTGTCTGCAGCAACAGGTTGTTGATGGGGGTACGCAACTCGTGGGCGATGTCCGCCGAGAATTCCTCGAGCGCCCGGAAGCTCTCGTTCAACCGCCCCAGCATGTGGTTGATGCTCTGCACGAGGCCACGGATCTCGGTCGGTGCATCCTCCGCGGTCAGCGCGGTGCCAAGACGTTGCGCCGTGATCTGCTCTGCGCGCTCGGCCACCCGCGCGATCGGAGCCAGGCTGCGGCGCACTACGAAGAACGCCAGCGCACCGCTCGACAGGCAGCCCAGAACCGCCACCAGCGCGGCAGTGACCGCCTCACGTCGGAGCAGTTCCTCCGAGTCGCTGACATCGAGGGCGACCACCACCGTCAGCGGTGTTGCGGGCGCGGGCCGCGCGTGTTCGAGCATCTGCAGCCACCAGGTGTGGTCGGCAGCGTGCACGGTGGCGATGCGCGCTGGCGGCATCCCTGATCCAGTCACGAAGGGTGCGGCCGCCGTTGCCACTGCGGGCGGGAGTTCGACGAGCCAGTCATCTTTCACGCGCAGGCCGAAGCTCACGCGGGGATCGAGCAGGGACAGGTCGTGTACCCGATGCAGAAGCTCGTCCTGCTGGTCCGCCACCCCGAACTCGTCGAGCAGGTGCTCGATGACCCTCGCCTTGCCCTGGATCACGGCGGTGTCGAGTTCTTCCACCTGCATGCGCAGCGTGTGATAGAAGCTCGCAGCGACGGCAATCATGATGAGCACCGAGCCGCAGCAAAACAGCGTCACCAGCCGCGCCGCGAGGGACGTGCGCAATCGCGGCCAGTGCCACCTCAAGCCCGCTCCTCCAGCACGTAGCCGAACCCGCGCATGGTGTGGATGAGCCGGTTCGAATAGGGATCGTCGATCTTCGCACGCAGGCGTCGCACTGCGACTTCCACCACGTTGGTATCGCTGTCGAAGTTCATGTCCCACACCTGCTCGGCAATCAGGGTGCGCGAGAGCACTTCGCCCTGACGCCGCAGAAAGAGCAGCAGCAGCGCATACTCCTTTGCGGTGAGTTCGATGCGCTCGCCCGCCCGCTCCACGCGCCGGCGCAGGAGGTGAACCTCCAGGTCCGCCACCCGCAGGACGTCCGGCTCCTGCGTCCTGCCCCGTCGCAGGAGCGCGCGAATGCGCGCGAGCAGCTCCGAGAAGGCGAACGGCTTGACCAGGTAGTCGTCGGCGCCGATCTCCAGTCCGCGCACGCGGTCTTCCACTCGGTCGCGCGCGGTGAGAAAGAGGACGGGTGTCTGTCGCCCCGCGCGGATGTGCTCGAGGACGGCCCATCCGTCCAGTTGCGGCAACCCGATGTCGAGGACGATCAGGTCATAGGCTTCACTGCGTGCGCGATGCAGCGCGTCCACGCCGTCGCGCACCCAGTCGACGATGAAGCCGTTCTCACCCAGCCCCTTGACCAGGTATTCGCCCGCACGTCGCTCGTCTTCCGCCAGCAGCAATCGCAAGGCACACCTCCTCTCCCCGATGTTATCCCCTGCGGAAAGCTTCGATGCGCACCTTACAAACATGTAATCGCGGTGCAAGCTCTCCGACTATCGACCCCGCCATACCCGAGTCGTTCGACGGGCGAGAGCGCACCCGCGCCCGCCCGCCTGCACTGCCCTCTCCGCTATAATCCGCCCCTTCCCCGTGCTCCCCGATCCGAGAACATGGAGCTTCCCAAGAGTTTCGAGCCGGACGCCATCGAGCGCCGCTGGTACCCCGAGTGGGAAGCGCGCGGCTACTTCGCCGCGGGCTTCGCCCCCGGCGCCCCGGCGTTCTCCATTCTGCTGCCGCCGCCGAACGTCACCGGCACGCTGCACATGGGGCACGCGTTCCAGCACACGCTGATGGACGCGCTCATCCGCTACCACCGCATGCTCGGCGACAACACGCTGTGGCAGGCCGGTACCGACCACGCCGGCATCGCCACGCAGATCGTCGTCGAACGCATGCTCGAACGCGAGGGCGACTCGCGCACCGCGCTCGGCCGCGAGCGGTTTCTCGAACGCGTGTGGGAGTGGAAGGAAGAATCCGGCTCGACCATCACGCGCCAGATGCGGCGCCTGGGCACTTCCTGCGACTGGTCCCGCGAGCGCTTCACGATGGACGAGGAGCTGTCGCGAACGGTGACCGAGGTCTTCGTGCGCCTTTACCGCGAGGGTCTCATCTACCGCGGCAAGCGCCTCGTGAACTGGGATCCGAAGCTCGGCACCGCGGTGTCCGATCTGGAGGTGGAAAGCGTCGAGGAACAGGGCAGCCTGTGGCACATCCGCTACCCGCGCGTCGACGGCAAGGGTTTCGTCGTCGTCGCGACCACGCGCCCCGAGACCATGCTCGGCGACGTCGCGGTGGCGGTGCATCCCGAGGATCCCCGCTACCAGGACTTGATCGGCCAGGCGGTGCATCTGCCGCTCACCGATCGCACGATACCGGTCATTGCCGACGCTTACGTCGACCGCGAGTTCGGCACCGGCTGCCTCAAGATCACGCCGGCGCACGACTTCAACGACTGGCAGATCGGGCAACGCCACAAGCTCGCTCCGATCGGCATCCTCACCCTCGATGCGAAGCTGAACGACAACGCGCCGCAGCAGTACCGCGGGCTCGATCGCTTCGAAGCGCGGCGGCGCGTCGTCGCCGACCTCGACGCTGCCGGTCTGCTCGAGGGCGTGAAACCGCACAAGCTGATGGTGCCGCGCTGCGGGCGCACGAACGAGGTCGTGGAACCGATGCTCACAGACCAGTGGTATGTGAACATGGAGTCGCTCGCGCAGCTCGGCCTCCATTGCGTCGCATCGGGCGAAGTGCGCTTCGTGCCGGAGAACTGGACCACCACCTACAACCAGTGGCTCACCAATATCCAGGACTGGTGCATCTCCCGCCAGCTCTGGTGGGGGCACCGCATCCCGGCGTGGTACGACGCCGATGGCAACGTGTACGTCGCCCACGACGCGGCCGAGGCGCGCGCGCAGGCCGGCGGCAAGGCGCTCGCGCAGGACGAGGACGTGCTCGACACCTGGTTCTCGTCTGCGCTGTGGCCGTTCTCCACACTCGACTGGACACCCGAGTACCCTGAGAAGAGCAACCCGGCGCTCGATCTCTACCTGCCGTCCTCGGTGCTCGTCACCGGCTTCGACATCATCTTCTTCTGGGTCGCGCGCATGGTGATGATGACCAAGCACATCACCGGCAAGGTGCCGTTCCGGCAGGTGTATGTGACAGGCCTCGTGCGCGATGCCGAAGGCCAGAAGATGTCGAAGTCGAAGGGCAACGTGCTCGACCCGATCGATCTCATCGACGGCATCGCCCTTGACGCACTCATCGAGAAGCGCACCTACGGCCTCATGAATCCGAAGCAGGCCGACGAGATCACGCGCACGACGCGCCGCCAGTTCCCGGACGGCATCGCCGCGTTCGGCACCGACGCGCTGCGCTTCACCTTCGCGAGCCTCGCGACTCACGGCCGCGACATCAAGTTCGACCTCGCCCGCTGCGAGGGTTATCGCAACTTCTGCAACAAGCTGTGGAACGCGACGCGGTTCGTCCTCATGAACTGCGAAGGCAGGGATACCGGCACCGACGAGTCGCTGCCCTGCGTGTTGTCGGCTGCCGACCGCTGGATCGTCTCACTCCTGCAACGAACGGAAGGCGAGATGCAGCGCGCCTTTCGCGAGTATCGCTTCGACCTGGCGGCACGTGCGCTCTACGAATTTGTCTGGGACGAGTACTGCGACTGGTACGTCGAGTTCGCCAAGGTGCAGTTGCAGAACGGAGGCGAGCAAGAGCAGCGCGGCACACGGCGCACGCTGGTGCGCGTGCTGGAGGCCACACTGCGCCTGGCGCACCCGATCATCCCCTTCATCACGGAAGAGTTGTGGCAGAACGTTGCGCCGCTCGCCGCCAAGAGCGGCGCGAGCATCATGATTCAGCCGTATCCGCAGCCGGATTCCGCGAAGCTCGATGGCGCGGCGGAGGCGTTCGTGGCGCAGGCCAAAGAGAGGATCAATGCACTGCGCGGACTGCGTTCCGAGATGGGTCTTTCCCCGGCCCAGAAGGTCGCGGGCGTCGCCGCAGGCGAGGCGGTGTCGCTCATGGCCTTGCAGCCGTACGCCATGGCGTTGGCGCGCCTGTCGAGCCTCGACGTGGTGGATGATTTGCCTGCGACGGACGCGCCGGTCGCCATCGCCGGGGATGCGCGTCTCATGCTGAAGGTGGAAATCGACGTCGCCGCCGAGCGCGACCGCATCGGCAAGGAGATGGCGCGCATCGAAGCGGAGATCGCCAAGGCACAAGCCAAGCTCGGCAACGCGAGCTTCGTCGAGCGTGCACCGGCAGCCGTCGTGCAGCAGGAACGCGACCGTCTCGCCGGGTTCGCTGGCACGCTCGCAAAGCTGCGCGGACAACTCGGCCGTCTCACCGCGAACGCGTGATCACGCGCCGGGCTGTCGCGCCGCGGCCCGCACGATGAACCCGGCGCTACGAGCGTTCCGTCACCGCAACTTCCGCATCTTCTTCGCCGGGCAGGCGATATCGCTGATCGGCACCTGGCTGCAGGTGGTGGCCTTGGGCTGGCTGGTGTACCGCCTCACCGGCTCGGCACTGATGCTCGGCATCGCCGCCGCCGCGCAACAGCTGCCTGCGCTCTTCCTCGCACCGCTCGCAGGGGTCGTTGCGGATCGCGTCAATCGCCGTCGCCTGTTGCTCGCCACCCAGGCGGCGGCGTGCGTGCAAGCAATCGTGCTCGCTCTGCTCGCGCTGACGGGCCACATCGGGCCTTGGCATGTGGTTGCGCTCGCACTCGTCTACGGCGTGATCCACGCGACCGAGACGCCGACCCGTCAGGCCTTCCTGCTCGAACTGGTGCAGGATCGCACGGACCTGCCGAATGCGATCGCGCTGCAGTCGATGATGTTCAACGGCGCGCGCTTCATCGGTCCGTCGCTCGCAGGGCTCGTGCTGGCCGCATCGAGCGAAGGTTGGTGCTTCCTGCTCAATGCGCTGTCCTACGTGGCGACCCTGATCGCGTACGCCAGGGTCCGTGTGCCCGCGCGCCCGGCACAAACCAGCCAGGCCGACTGGCTTGGCGATCTTGCGGCAGGCATCGGCTACGCGCTCGGCTTCGCCGGCACCCGCTATCTGCTTGCTCTGGTCGCGGTGGTGTCGTTCTTCAGCGCGCCCTGGCAACCCCTGATGCCGAAGTTTGCGGCCGAAGCGTTCGGCGGGTCGTCGCGCACGCTCGGTTTCATGATCGGCGCCGTCGGACTCGGTGCGCTCGCGGGGACCGCAATACTGGCGCGGCGCGCGTCGGTGCGCGGACTGGACGGTGCGATCGCCGCAGCGGTGACGGTTGCCGGCCTCGCGTTCGCGGCGTTCGCGCTGTCCGATCGGCTTTCGCTCTCGCTCGTCCTGCTCGTTGTCTTCGGCTGCGGACTGGTCTTCACGGTCGCCGGCTGCAACACCCTGCTGCAGACCATCGTCGACGAGGACAAGCGCGGCCGCGTGGTGAGCCTGCACGTGACGGCGTTTCTGGGCGTCGCACCGATCGGCAATTTCCTGTGGGGCGCGGTCTCGGAAAAGGTTGGCGTTCACTGGACCGTGCTCGTCTGCGGCAGCGCCCTCACCGTGGCGGGGCTTTGGTTCTCGTGCCGCCGCGGGCCGTGGAAGAGAGCCGTGCGCGAGATTTACGTGAAGAGGGGTATCGTCCCGACTGCCCGCGGATAGCTGCCCGCGAGCAGCCGTGCGGCGAGGCGGGTGCGGACACGTGCTCCTGACCAAACCTCGGGGAAACTCGCACCCTTCGGCGGCGCGCGCAGACCGGACAGACGGGCTCGCGGGAGAAGGAGGGCTTGGCATGAAGCCCCCATTCAGAGAGCATTACCAGGGGATCCCTGCTGCCGCCTTCTGACGAACGATGGCTCATATCGGCGTCATGTGCCCGAACGTTCCCGGGCACCTCAACCCGATGATCGCACTCGCGGACGCATTGCGAAGCCGCGGGCATCGCCTCACCTTCTTCCTGCTGGGAGATCCGCCCGCCTCGGTGTCAGCCGCCGGATTCGCGATCGTTGAGCTGGGAGGTTCCGTCTTCCCACCGGACGAGTACCGCGCGGAGTTCCAGAGACTCGGCGCGCTGAATGGCCGCGCGGCGCTCAAGCACACGTTGGCGCTCGCTGCGCGCGCGACGGAAGCCATCCTGCGGGTCGGTCCGAAGGCGGTCCGCGAGGCCGGTGTCACCGCGCTCGTCGTCGACCAGACTTCATTCGCAGGTGGAACCGTCGCCGACGTGTTACGACTGCCGTTCGCAACAGTGTGCAACGCACTGCTTTTGAATCCCGAGCCGGCGGTGCCACCGTTCTTCACCTCCTGGCAGCCGAACGACGGTTGGTTGGCGGGGTTCCGAAACCGGCTCGCCTGGGCACTGCTCGCCCGCCTCTATGCTCCCATCCTGACGCGAATCCGCGTCGAGCGGCGTTCGCTCGGCCTGTCCGCGATCAAACGGATCTCGGAGACATGGTCCACCCGACTGCAAGTCAGTCAACAGCCCGCCGCGCTCGAGTTTCCGCGGTCAGCGCTGCCCGGTTCTCTTGAGTTTGTCGGCCCGCTGCGACTGCCGGGTGGCTATCCGCCAGTGCCGTTTCCATGGGAGCGACTCGATGGCCGGCCGCTCGTCTACGCGTCGCTGGGCACTCTGCAGAACCGGGTCGTGAGCACCTTCCGGCTCATCGGCGAGGCATGCAGCCGACTCGACGCCCAACTCGTCATTTCCACCGGCAACGGTGTCGCGCCGGAAGCGCTTGCCGACCTGCCCGGTCAGCCGGTCGTAGTCTCCTACGCGCCGCAGTCGGAACTCCTCCGCCGTGCCGCTCTCGCGGTCACTCACGCAGGCTTGAACACGGTGCTCGATGCATTGAGCGCCGGGGTCCCGCTGGTAGCCATTCCCATCACCAACGAACAGCCGGGGATCGCAGCCCGCGTCGCGTGGGCGGGCGCCGGCGAGGTCGTGATGCTGAAGCAGGCGACTTTCGACCGGCTGCGTTCAGCAATGTGCAAGGTGCTCGACAACCCGTCGTACCGCTCCGCCGCTGCGCGGATCCGCGATTCCATTCAAACCAGCGGCGGCGCCCCACGTGCCGCGGAAATGATCGAGAGGAGCCTCGGCCTTTCAGCTTCGGGGTAGCGTCGAAAATGGACGGAAATCGCGGCTTGTCGCGACTGCGCCACAACGACGGCGACCATGCCTCAGCCCGCGGGCGTCCGCGAGCCGGGTTCGTATTCCGCGAGCCAGACGGTATGTTGGCCGCATTGAGGGTCGTTCGCCACATGCGCGAGAATCGAGAACCCGCTTCCGCAAAGCAGGCGTTCGTATTCTGCGGGATCGAGGCTGCCGTGGTAGAGCGGTTCACCACGGTATGAGCCGATCGCCTCGCCGTGTGCAGGACCGCTGGTAAACATCAAAGGCGCGCCCGGCATTGCGTGAACCGCGAAGCGCGGGAACATCCGACGCTGGTCGTCGGCATGAAGATGGAAGAAGCTGTCCCACGCCAGAATGCCATCGAAGCGCCGCTCCAGCCTCAGTTCCCGCATGTCGCCAACGATCCACTCGGAGCCGGGAAATCGCGCGCGGCACATCGCGATCATCGACGGGGATGCGTCGACACCGGCAACGCCGAAGCCGGCTTCGAGAACGTAGCGCGCAATAGGCTCGGCTATGCCGCAACCCATGTCGAGAACGACTCCCGCCGGCCGCACCCGTGCAAGGAAGCAGTCGAGCCATGCCTTCTCCTGGAGATTCCGACTCCGATCCCGATCGAAGTCTCGGGCGTGGCGCTCGTACAGATCAACGATGGCGTCCCGGCACATGCCGCTGCTTCATCCCATCAGAAAGCGTTGGAACCACCTCGCCCGACCGCCTCAGTCGTTGTCGACTAGGCGGTCGAGCTGTCGGCGGTCGCGCTTGGTCGGTCGACCCTGACGAACCGCCGCGGAATCGCGCTCCGCGCTGCGCGCGGCCACCGCCTCCTGGCGGGCGCGATGGCTCTCCTCGGCTTCTTCGTAGAGGGCTCGCGCGACGGTCGCCGGTCCGCGCCGCACGGAAAGCGCCCGCACCGTGATACGCCATTCGTAGGCGCCGATCCGGATTTCGAGACGATCGCCCACCTTGAGTGCGTGCGCCGGCTTCACCCGCGCTCCGTTCAGCCTGACGTGGCCGCCTTCCACCGACTCCTGCGCCAGGCCGCGCGTCTTGAAGAAGCGCGCTGCCCAGAGCCAGCGATCGAGGCGAACGACGGCCGGCGGCAGCACGTCCGGCGTCATGACGCGACCGCTCTCTCGGGGTAGTAGCGATTCCGCATGCGCCGGCAGTACGCTTCCAGCTGCGGGTAATTCTGTGCATGTGCCTGGAGCGGCGTCTCCAGCGGCGCCCACAGCAAATTCGCGAGGAACGCGTAAGCGCACGCATCGAGGGAAGTCGGTCGCTCGCCCATGAAGTACGGTGTGTCGCCGAGGAAATCGGCGAGCGCCGTCAAGTCCGCGCGCCCGATCGCCTGTATCTCTTCCGCGCTGTGGCGACCCATGCCGTGCCCCCACAGTTCCTTGCGCATGCCCCGTCTGGCAACCGTGGCAACAAGCGGACGCAGCGGCGGTGGCAAGCCGCCGAAGAATGCATCGCGGGTAAGCTTCCAGCCTTCTGTCGTGAGCCAGCGGTCGTACATCAATCCCGACCAGTACAGGTTCTCTTCGAGCAAGCGCCGCAACGCCAGCCCGACCGCGCGTTCCTGCGGTGTGAGTCGGGCGTCGAGCGGATCGCCGTAGCGTTCCTTCAGGTAATCGATGATGAAGCCTGAATCGGCCACGACGTGTCCGTCGTCTTCGATCCACGGCATCTTGCCCTTCGGGGCCTGCATGATGCTGGCGCGCGGGGCAATCCGGTATTCGAGGCCGGTCATCCGCAGATAGGTCTCCACCTTCATGCAGAACGGACTGGCATTCGGCAGCCCGAATGCGGGCTCGAACTGAAAGAGGGTGATCAGCGGCAGTGTCCTCTCGCCCGCGGGCCGCGACATTCGGCGGCGGCGCAGTGCTACTTCTTTCTCAGCAGAAAACGGAACTCGCCGCCCTGCTCCTCCGACGACAGCAACTCGTTGCCAGTCTGCCTGCAGAACGCCTGGAAGTCCTTGACCGAGCCCGGGTCGGTGGCAAGGATCCTGAGCACCTCTCCGGATGACATGGCGGCAAGCGCCTTCTTGCAACGAAGGATGGGCAGCGGACAATTGAGTCCGCGCGCATCCAGTTCCCTATCGTGGTCCATGCGGTATCCCGTATCGTCGAGCAGCGGCAGCGATCGGGATTATAGGCGTCGCCGGCGACGGCGACACCGCAGCGTGCGAAGACGCGATCAGAGCAACAGTACGTCGCGGTCGGAAAGTGATTCGGCGACGCGGTCGTTTGCCGTGGACAAGCGCTCCACCAGCGTTTCGAGGAACACCTGATTGAAGCGCGACCGGCAGCCTTCGCTCGCACCATCGAGCGAGGCCGCTCCGATTTCCAGAACCGTGACGTCGCTTACCGCCGTTACACTGGCACTGCGCCGAAACTCGTGTTTCGAGAGGTGTCCCATCTCCCCGAAGGCATCGCCGGCCCCGAGCGTTGCGAGCAGCGCACGGTTCTTGGTGACATGGACTTCCCCGGTGGCGACCACGTAGAAGTTGCTACCGGTTTCGCCCTCGCGGATCAGCACGGTTCCCGCCGGGCGGCGCACCCAGGTGCCGATGCGCACCACCTCCCACAGTTCGACGTCCGTGAACGACTTGAAGAACTTGAGCCGACGCAGCGTGTAGAACTTCTCGGTGTCGGGAATCGGCGCCTCGACGCGTCGCAGTTCCCCGAAGGCGTCAGCCAGGTCGCGCGCGAACTCGTCCCAGGTCTGGTAACGCGCTTCGAGATCCTTCGCCAGCGCCTTCATGACGATATCGTCGAGCCGCTGCGGAATGTCCGGCCGATGGGTGCTGGGCGGTTGCGGATCGTTGTGGATGATCTGGTAGATCATCGCGTACTTGTTCGCCCCCTTGAACGGCAGCTGTCCGGTGAAGAGCTGATAGAGCACGACGCCGAGCGCGAAGATGTCGGTCTGATGCGTGAGCGGCTGCTCCTTCAGCTGCTGCGGCGACATGTAGGCGGGCGAGCCGACGCCGCTCACCTGCGTCGACTCGGTCGAAGTGACCAGCGCCGCACCGAAATCCGAGATCTTGATGTCGCCGGCCTCGGTCAGCAGGATGTTGGCGGGCTTGATGTCGCGATGGATGACGCCGTTGCGGTAGGCGTAGTCGAGCGACTTGCAACACTTGAACGCGATCTCGAGCACCTTGTTGATCGGCAGCAGATTGTCGACGGCGGTGTGGCGCTCGAGCGTCCCGCCGGAGACGTACTCCATGACGATGTAGCTGAAGTCGCCTTCCACCGCAGCGTCGTAGATGGCGACGATGTGGGGGTGGGACAACATGCCGGCAAGTGACGCCTCGGTCACGAAGAGCTTGCGGTAACGCCGACCGTATTCCTGGTCGCCGAGCACTTCCGGATAGACGACTTTGACCGCCACCTGCCGGTCGGAGAAAGGGTCGCGAGCGAGGAAGACGGCGCTCGTTGCACCCTTGCCGATCTGCCGGATGATTTCGTACTTGCCGATCTGGGTCATGGAGGGGCGTTGGAGGACGGCGTCGAGCCGAGGGATGCGTCCCTGGCCTGAAGCAATCGCCCTGCCTAGCTGTGATCCCGGCCGCGCACTGCCACGGCCAACGGGAACGTCCGTCGCTCGCCCTTGCAGCGAGCCTCGCGACGCTCTCCGGCTTGACTCGAACTCGACCGCGCCCCGCTGAAAAGCCGCGAATCAGCCGCGATCCCCGACGTGCTTACCTGGGTTTGTCCTTGTCCTCGACCTCGATCGCGCGCAGCTCGCGCAACCGCGCCTCTGCGCTGGAGAGCTGGTAGAAGTCCCCATCACCCGCCTTCAGTCCGAGTTGGAGCTGGTCGATGGCCGCGGGAACGTTGCCGAGCAGGAAATAGGATTCCGACTGGGCGCGGTGCTGTTGCAGCTTCTGGCCGAGCGCGGCGTAGCTGCGCGCCTCCATCTCGTAGATGTGCGGATCGGTGGGATAGATCTGCACTTGCTCCTGCAGAAACTTGAGCGCCTCGGCCGCCTGCTTGTCCTGCAGCAGCGTCGCCGCATAGTCCAAGGCAAGCGCCCGGTAGCGCGGATGAGCGCGCAGCGCACTGCGATAGAAATTGAGCGCTGCCGGCAGATCACCCGACGCGACCAGGAGACGGCCCGTCAGCGTTTCGACGATGGGATTGGAGGGCAGCATCACGCGCAGCTGGCGCAGTTCCTCCTTCGCCTCCGGATACTGCTGCGCGCGCATGAGTGCGGTGGTAAGACCGTAGCGCGCGGCCGCCTCGTTCGTGAATTTCTGCTCCCCGATGCTTTCCCTGAAGAAGGCCACGGCCTCCTTGGGCGTGTCCGACGTGGCGCGAATCTTCGCCCGCAGCAGCTGGAAGTCGACGCTGTCCGCAACCAGCCGGTAGGGCGCGCCCTCGGCCCGATTGCGCATGTCGGCGATGCGCTCTGTCGTCAGCGGGTGAGTGCGCAGATAGGACGGTGCGCTGCTGTCATAGGTACGCGTGGCGCGCTGCAGACGCTCGAAGAAGACGGGCATCGCGTTCACGTCGAAGCCGGAGCGCTCGAGAATCTGGTAGCCGATGCGGTCGGCCTCGCGTTCGTGCTCGCGGGTGTAATTGAGCTGCGACTGGATCGCGCCGGCGCCGGCGCCCACCATCGCCGCCTGCGACAGCTGCGGGCTGCCGCGGGCGGCCAGAATCGCCACCGCGAGGGCTGCTATCGAGAGGATGGTGCTCTGCTTCTGTCCCGCGATCATGCGCGCGATGTGGCGCTGCGTGACGTGGGCAATTTCATGACCAAGTACGCTCGCGAACTCCGATTCGCTCTGCGCGACCAGAAACAGCCCCGTGTGCACACCGATGAATCCTCCGGGCAGGGCAAAGGCGTTCACGGACGGATCGAGCACGACGAAGAACTCGAACTCCTGGCGGTACTCGGGGCTCTGAGAGACGAGCCGGTAGCCGAGATCGTTCAGATAATCGACCAGTTCCGGATCATCGACGTAGGCCCTGTCCTCACGGATCTGGCGCATGATGCTCTCGCCGAGCGCCCGTTCCTGTTGCGGCGTGAAGCTCGCCTGGGCGACGTCTCCCAAATCGGGCAGATCGTCACCGAAGGCGACCTCGACCGCGAAGACAAAGGCCAGCAGGAAGGCGATCACACGCATGGTGTTATGATACCGAGGAAGCGAAATCCCTGAGCAATGAACCCCTTGCAACCTGCCAGCAGCGCCGCATGAGCGCTGACCTCACGCACTTCGACGCGTCCGGCCAAGCCCGCATGGTCGATGTCGGGGACAAGGCGGAAACGCGCCGCAGCGCCACGGCGAGCGGACGCATTACCATGGCACCTGCCACCCTCGAGCGCATTGCTGCCGGTAGCGCCGGCAAGGGGGACGTGCTGGGTGTGGCGCGCATCGCGGCGATCCAGGCCGCCAAACGGACGTCGGATCTCATCCCCCTGTGCCATCCGCTCGCCATCACGAAAGTTGCGGTGGAATTCGACGTCCTCGCAACCGAGCACGCAATCGATTGTCGGGCGACTGTCGAAACGTGCGGACGCACCGGCGTGGAAATGGAAGCACTGACGGCAGTCACGGTCGGACTGCTCACGATCTACGACATGTGCAAGGCAATGGACCGGGGCATGTGCCTCCACGATATCGGCCTGCAGGAGAAGATGGGCGGCAAGTCGGGAACATGGACGCGTCGATCGATCTAACGTCGCATGTCTCGGGATCTGTGAAAGGGGTACGCGCGGACTGCGGGCTTCTGCCACGTCTCTCACGTAGATACCGGAAGCAGCGTCCGGGTTCCCTGAAGGTATCCATTGGGTAACACGGTGCCAGTGAACAGAGTCAGGCGAACATTGCTGCGCGGGGTCAGTACTGCGGGCGCGCTCACGGCGGCGTTTGCGACCGGTTTGCTGGCGCCGCGTCGAGCGTGGGCGGGCGCCTGGAATCAGGCGGGTTTCGGCACCAAGGCGGTCGCCGACGCCCTGCGGTCCATCGGAGCAAGCGAATCGGTGGAAAGCCCGGACATCCTCGTGAAAGCGCCGGATATCGCCGAGAACGGAGCCATCGTGCCGATCGAGGTCATCAGCAGGATTCCCAACACGCGCTTCATCGCAATCGTCGCGGACAAGAACCCCTTTCCGCTGATCGCCATTTTCGAGTTTCGCGATGGTGCCGAGGGCTTCGTCTCCACGCGCGTCAAACTGGGCGAGTCGACGTTCGTGCGCGCCATCGTGAAGGCGGACGATCGGGTGTACAGCGCACGCCGGGAGGTCAAGGTCACGATCGGCGGATGCGGCTGACCCCGTTCACCACAGGAGACTTGGGCACGCGATGGCGGAACCGATGAAAATCCGCGCCACGTTGCAGGGTGACGTGGTGGAGGTCAAGGTGCTCATCAGCCACCCGATGGAAACGGGTCAACGCAAGGACCCCGAATCAGGCGCCACGGTGCCCCTTCACTTCATCCAGAAGGTCACGGCCACGCTGAACGATACCCCCGTGATGGAAGCGCAGTGGAGCCAGGCGATTTCGAAGAATCCGTTTCTCGGGTTCAAAATTCGCGGCGCGAAAGCCGGTGACCGCCTTGCGGTAGCCTGGTCGGACAGCAAGGGCCAGCAGGGATCCATCGAAACCACCGTCACCGGTGGAACTTAGGGCGTGTTAACACTATATGAGCGCATCGGCGATCAGGGCGAAGTGAATAAATGCCGTGAACATCACGTCGAGTTTCTCGAAGCGGGAGAAGATCCGACGAAAGCCCTTGAGCCGACGGAACAGCCGCTCGATTTCGTTGCGCCGCTTGTAGATCGCCTTGCTGTAGTGCCAGGCCGTGAGTCGATTGGACTTGGGCGGCACGACCGGGTTGAAGCCCAGGTCAAGTGCCAACTGACGGGTCTCGTCGCCCTCGTAGGCGCGATCCATGATCAGATGCAGGCGCCGATTCGGACCGCCCAGCGAGGTCAGCAGCTTGCGGCCCTCGGGCGCGTCGTGCGCTTGGCCCGGCGACAGCGAGAACGTTATTGCCGTTCGAGCATTCGCGGCAACCATATGAATCTTGGTGGTCCATCCGCCGCGGGACTTGCCGATCGATTGCGGGCCGTTTTTTTTAGCGCCCCGGTGCCGTCCGGATGCACCTTGACGACGGTGCTGTCCAGGGCCACCGATTCGATCTTGATGCGCACGATCTGAGCATGCTGCAACTGCGCGAACACCCGATCCAGCACGCCGAGTTTGGACCAGCGGTTCATGCGGGTGTAGATCGTGTGCCAGTTGCCGAAGCGCTTGGGCAAGCCGCGCCACTTGCAGCCGTGCTCGGCGACGTACAGGATCGCATTGAGCACCTGCAGGTTGGACAGACTGACGTTGCCACGCTGCCGCGGCAGGCAACTCTCGATTTGCTCGTACTGGGCCTGGGAGATCTCCATGCCCGAACTGT
>JAEUMW010000176.1 GCA_016791345.1 Betaproteobacteria bacterium
CCATTTCTTTCCTCTCTGATGATTTGTTTCATGCCGGCCGAGTGCTGGGCCGGCGGTCTCGTGATCGCTTCGCGTAGGTGTCAAATCTCAACCGTCGAGCCTTGCCGTACCGCTCGAGCCCGACAACCAAGCCGCAGGGAGGAAAAGCAGACTGTCCGTACCACGCAAAGTCCCCGGCGGGACTGTGCAGAGCGCGGACATTCCGGCAAACGGCCGCGTCGATGAAAGCGCGGATTCGATCCTCCCCGTGACCTTCTGCTCGCCAAGTCGCGCCGTGCCCGTTAAGCCTGGACCGAGCGCTTCGCTTGTTGCAGGTCGTGAAGGATAGTTGATCGACGGCAGGAAATCCATCGGCGTGCGCAGCCCGCTGGCACCGTACCACGCGCCTCAGCGTCCGGCGCTCCACGCGTCTTCGGCGACGAGTCCGTCGGTCCAGATCCACTCGATCCCTTCGTAGCTGAACGCCACCCGCTCCATCTCCGGCAATTTCGATGTTTCCGGGCTGCGCGTGTTGGCAAGCTCGAGACTCAGGCTGTCGACGCGGGCGTTCAGGAGACGGATCGTGAAGTGCTGTTTTTCCGTGCCGCGCGTCATGGCGCGCCAGAACTGCAGCTCCCAGAACGTGAGGGGCTCGTTGGCGACCAGCGCCTGGCGCAGCGGCACCGAGCTGCGGTCGAGCTCCTTGGTGATGAGGAGCGGCGTGTGCCGGCGCTGCCCGGTCGCAAGACCGCTCTGCGGATCGCGCACGCTGTCGATCTCGTGGCTGCACGCGATGACCACGATGCGCCCCTCGCGCCCCTTGACCGTTGCCGAACCCTTGATGTCGCCCTGCTCTTCACCCGTGAGCTTGAGATAGGCATTGAGCGCCATCATGATTCTCCCGCGCTGTGCTTCGCTACAGCAGCCACTTGCCCGTGGCCTGATCGAACATGTCGTGCTTGACGCTCTCGCGCGTGGCGATGAGTTCGTCGATGCCCGGCTCGTCGTTCAGCGCACGCTTCACGGCGAGCTTAGTGGCCTCGTAGTTCGTCCGGTACATGTCGCCGGTGTCGAGGTTGGGATCCTTCGGCGCCCGCGGGTCGATCCACACCAGCGAGATGATGCAGAGATTGTTGACCTGATCCTTCGGGATGATGCCCTCGGCAACGCAGTCCACGATCGCGTCGGCGGTGGCCGACTGCACCACGCTGCCCATCAGGTTGACGTACGCCGAATCCTTGATCGTGACCTTGGTCGCGAGCATCGTCGGCGGGCGCACCATGTAGTTGCACGCGCGCACGGCGAACATGCAGGTGTGGCCGGCGCTTTGCGCCATCATGCTCGCGAACGCCTGGCCGACGGGGCCGGAGACGTCGCCGATCAGGATCTCCGGCATGGCGTCGGTGTACTGCCCCTCCTTGGCGAAGACGGTGGCCTCGCCGGCCTTGAACAGAATCGGTGCTGCCATGGTGTCCTCAGGTCGTTGCTGGAATGTTCAGGAGAATGCGGCTTCCATCTCGCGACGGAAGCGGACGGCTTCGTTCTCGGCGATGTCGACGTCGATCCAGCGCACCGTCTCCCCGCGCGCGACCGGATAGCGCAGCCTGACGCCGTGCGCGAGCCCGAGCGGCAAGCTGCCCTGCGCAAGCGAGTCGGCCGCCGGCACGAGCTTGCCATAGACGGTGTAGCCGCCTTCGCCATCGAGCGCCTCGCGCGCCGCGAGATCCCGTTTCGCGGTGGCGACCACATCACCGCGAAAGCCGGCCGCACAGCCCGTTGGTTCGCGCCGCAGTGCCGCCGAGGCGACGCTCACGCCGAGTTCGAGTCCGATCAGGTGATAGGGCTTGTACATCGCGGCGTAGTTGCCCGTATCGTCGGTGACGAGCCCGTACTCCCGGAAGCAGCGACGCACGTAGTCGCTCGCGGCGGCGAACGTCACGTACACGCCCCAGCGCAGATCGCGGAACACCGGCCGGCCGTCGCGCTCGACACTCGACACGACCTCGACCTGTCCGGCGTGGTGGAGGCCACCGCCGGCGGACCGTGGCCGCAGCGCCCGCGGCAGGTCGTCGACGCCGCACGGCGGGAAAGCGAGCCCCTCGGGTGCCGGCGCAAGCCCCGTCGCATTCGCCACCGCCGCCATCTCGATCGCCGATTTCGTGCCGTCGAGGAACGAATTGAACATGCGCGCGTTGAAGTCCCCGCCCGCCACCGTCTCCGGCGTGAAGCCGTAATGCCCCCACACCGTGTCCGGGGTGGACGCGTGATAGGCCGGCAAGTACTTGGTGCCCTTCCCCGCCGCGATCACCTCGAAGCCCGCCGCACGCGCCC
>JAEUMW010000177.1 GCA_016791345.1 Betaproteobacteria bacterium
GGCGGGCAGGTTGCCGGTCATCGAAAGCTGAGGTTACTATCGGCCAACGTCCAGTCGCCGACATCCCCGTCGGTTCCCTCAATCCTTTGTTTCTAACCAGGAAGCCCGCGCATGGTTCATCGACTCGTCCTCGCTCTGCCCCTCGTTCTCACCTTCGCGCTCGCGTTCGCCCTGTTCGCCGGCGCCGCCTATGCCAACGAGGTGGTGCGCCTGGGAAATCTCAAGTTCGCGCACTACGGCGCGGTCTCGTTCATGAAGGAGCACTGCAAGAAGTTCGGGCTCGACGTGCAGGAGACCGTCTTCCCCAAGGGCATCGACATCTTTCCGGCGATCGTCAAGGGTGAAGTGGACATCGCTGCCTCTGCCGCCGATGCCGCCATCGCCAACCGCGCCGGCGGCGGGCAGGTGTTCGTGGTCGCCGGTTTTGCCAAGGGCGGTGCACGCTTGGTCTCGCGGGCCGACGAGCCGCTGAAGAAGGTGGCCGATCTCAAAGGCAAGAAAGTGGGCGTTGCGCGCGGCGGCGCGCAGGAGCTCCTGCTGCTCGCGGAGCTTTCCAAGGCGGGCCTCACGTGGTCGGACAAGGAAGGCAAGGACGTCCAGATCGTCTACATGGCCTTCGCCGATCTCAACCAGGCGCTGCTGCAGAAGCAGATCGATGCGATGTGCCAGTCCGAGCCGCAATCGTCGCAGGCCATCAACAAGGGCTTCGGCGTGGAAATGCTGAAGCCTTACGACACCCCCCTGGGCGAGCCGGTGCGCGTGCTGGTGATGACTGAGAAGATGTATAAGGAGAAGCCCGCGGTAGCGAAGAAGGTCCTCGAATGCTTCGTCGACGCGACGAACCACTTCATCAAGCATCCCAAGTCTGCGGAAAAGTACGTCGTGGAGCAGATGTTCAAGGGGCAGATCACTGATCAGGACTTCCAGGACGCCATCGCGAATTCACCCTACACCTACGACGTCACTGCGGACCACATTCAGATCACGACCGACCTCATGGTGAAGTACGGCGTCGGCAAGATGTCCGAGCCGCCGAAGGCCACCGACTGGGTGAAGCTCGACTTGCTGCAACAGGCCAAAGCCAAACAGGGCATCAAGTAGTGACCATCGCGGGGCGCGTAGCCAGCCTGGCGAGGTTGGTGGCGGTCCCCGCTGTCATTCTCGCCGCGTGGGAAGCGGTGTCGCTGCTCGGCTGGGTGACGCCGCTCGTCCTGCCTTCGCCTTCGGCGGTGGCACTGCGCTGGTGGTCTTATCTGCGGCCGACCGCACCGTTCGACCCGGCCGCCGGAAGCTGGATCGCGTGGGCGATCTCCGGCGAACTGCCGCACGACGTGGTTGCCTCGCTCACGCGTATCGCGGTCGGCTTCGGCATCGGGGCGGGACTCGCCCTGCCGCTCGGCTTGCTGATGGGCGCGCGGCCGGCCGTCTACGATCTTTTCAATCCGCTGCTGCAGGTGCTGCGGCCGATCCCGCCGATTGCGTATATCCCGCTCGCCATTCTGTGGTTCGGTCTGGGAAATCCGCCGGCCTATTTTCTGATTTCGCTCGGCGCCTTCTTCCCCGTGCTGATGAATACGATCGCCGGTGTACGCGCGGTGGACAGCATCTACCTGCGCGCGGCGCGCAACCTGGGCGCGGGCGAGTGGACGCTCTTCTGGCGCGTCATGGTGCCGGCGGCCATGCCTTACATCCTGACCGGCGTGCGCGTGGGCATCGGTGTCGCCTTCATCGTCGTCATCGTGGCGGAGATGATCGCGGTGAACTCCGGTCTGGGCTACCGCATCCTGGAGGCGCGCGAGTACTTCTGGTCGGACAAGGTGATCGCGGGCATGGTCACGATCGGGCTCTGCGGTCTGGCGATCGACCTCGGCATGAGCCGGCTGAATCACTGGCTCCTGCGCTGGCATCGCGGGATGGACGGATGAGCGCGACGGGCGCGAGCACGAGCGCCATGCCGGTGGTCGATCCGGACGCGGCCACCATTCGCTGCCGCGGCCTGGGCAAGATCTTTCGCACCGGTGGGCGCGAGGTCGTCGCGTTGCGCGACATCGACCTCGACGTCGCGGCGGGCGAGTTCGTCTGCCTGCTGGGACCATCCGGTTGCGGCAAGTCGACGCTGCTCAATGCGGTGGCCGGCTTCGATCAGCCCACCTCCGGCGAGCTCACGGCGCTGGGCGAGCCGGTCGTGGGACCGGGCCCGGAACGGGCGATGGTCTTTCAGGAGTACGCGCTCTTCCCCTGGATGACGGTGGAGCGCAACATCGCGTTCGGCCTGGAAGTGAGGCAGGATCCCGCCGAACGCATCCGCGCCATCGTCGATCGGCTGCTCGCCAAGCTCGGTCTGTCCGACTTTCGCGACCGGTTCCCGAAGGATCTCTCGGGCGGCATGCGACAGCGTGTGGCCATCGCCCGCGTGCTCGCCATCGACCCGCCGCTCCTGCTGATGGACGAGCCCTTCGGCGCGCTCGACGCGCTGACGCGCCGCTCGCTGCAGGACGAGCTGCTGCGCATCTGGGCCGAGACCCGCAAGACGGTCCTCTTCGTCACGCACGGCATCGAGGAATCCATCTATCTCGCCGACCGTGTAGTAGTGATGACCTACCGCCCGGGCACGGTCAAGCGCATCGTCGAGGTGACGCTGCCGCGGCCGCGCGACACCGCGAGCCAGGAGTTCAACGCCCTCAAGCGCGAGCTGACCGCGCTCGTCATGGAAGAGCAGGCGCGGCACCAGGCCGACGAGGCGCACGCGACGGCGGACTGAGCGCCGGTTTCGTCCGAATGGCTTACGCGCACGCCGAGGCCAACCGGCCACGATTGCCTCCGGTGTGACACGGCGATATCATGATATCTAGAGATACCCCACCAGGAGTCACGCGTGGCACAACTCGTCGTTCGCGATCTGGATGAGGACGTGAAGGCGCATCTCAAGCGGCGCGCCGAACGGCACGGGCGCAGCATGGAAGAGGAAATCCGGCAGATTCTGCGCAACGCCGTCAAGGAGGAGAAGAGGGCGGTAAGGAACCTCGGTTCGCGAATCGCGGCGCGCTTCAAGAAGACGGGTTTGACGGCCGACCTTCCGGAACTGCATGGCGAGCCGCCGCGGTCGGCCGACTTCACGAAGTGATCGTTCTCGACACCAATGTGCTCTCGGCATTGATGCGCCGGGAACCCGAGGCGCCGGTAGTAGCATGGCTCGACCGCCAGCCTGCCGACTCGTGCTGGATAACCAGCATCACGCTTTTCGAGGCCCGTTTCGGGCTGGCGCTGCTGCCAAAGGGCCGACGGCGGCAGGCGCTCGAGTCGGCTTTTGACCGGCTGCTCGCGGACGACCTGGAGAACCGCGTGCTCGACTTCGACAGCGCTGCGGCGGCCGCGGCTGCCTCATTGGCAGCGGAGCGGAAGAAGGCGGGACGTCCGGTCGACATGCGCGACACGCAGATCGCAGGCATCGCGCTGGCGCGGCGAGCCACCCTCGCAACTCGCAACGTGCGCCACTTCGCCGATCTGAAGGTGCCCGTCACAGATCCCTGGGAAGTCGGGAGGGAATAACTCACGCCGGGTTTCGCGCGGCGCCATCCGCCTTGCCTCGTGAATAGGGGCTGACTGACTCGATTCGAGTTCGTTGGCGCCGCGCGATCTGGCAATCGCTCAATCGCTCGAAGACTGGGCGCATTGCAACCGTCACCGGTCGGGCGCGTTGGCGAGTCGCGCGTCGCGCCACCTCCAGACCAGGAACAGCGCCACGACGGCGTGCAGCGCAACGGCCGGCCACAACAATGATCCCCGCAGCTCCTCGACCGTGCCCAGATAGGCAAGGTACAGCGCAATCAGCGTTGTAGGTCAACATCGCGCGGAAGGCCGGCGAGCCGGCCTCGCAGCGCCGTCGCCTCGGCCAGCACGCCAGTCCCAGGGCTAGCAACGCGATGCCGAAACACCGCCCCACCACCCGCACCGTCGCGTCGGCGTCCGCGCCCAGCAGCAAGGTGACGACGATCGCGGGATCGATCGCCAGGGCGAGACCGGTGCCGACTTCCACGAGCGCGGCGAAGGTGAGGATCTTCCCCAGGGTATTGCGGCTCGTTTCGTTCACCGATATGGTCCGAAGGACTTCACCGCACGCGACCCGCGTCGATGAAGCCGAGCGTCGCCAGCGTCATACGGCAGGAGCCGGCGAAGGTACTCCGCGGTTCCGCCGATCACTAGGTCGGTCGACAGTGCACGCATGGGTCACCTCCCTGGCGCCGCATCGAAACTGCCGCCGAGCGCGAGATGCAGCTGGATGCGGTTCGCGCGCTGCTGGCCGCGCAGCTTGATGAGCGCCGCCTCCGCGCCGAGCTGCCCGGCCTGCAGGTTCGACACCCACAGCAGGTCCTGCTTGCCCGCAACGTACTGGATCGTCGCGATGCGCACGGCATCGGTCCGGCTCGCGACCGTTCCCTGCATGAACGGCAGACGCTGCGCGAGCAACTGTTCGTTCGCGAGTGCGTTCTCGACCTCGCGGAACGCCGTGAGCGCCGCAGCACCATACGCGGCGACCGCCTTTGCCTGCCGCGCGGTGGCGATCTCGACCTTCGCGCGCAGCGCGCCGCCTTCGTAGATCGGGATCGACACACCGATCGCGGCGGAGGCAAGCCACGGATTGAGCCCCAGCACCGAGAGGATCTGGTCGCCCAGCCGCCCGCCCGCGAACGAGATCGAGAAGTCAGGCAGGAGCGCGAGCTTGGCCGCCTCCTGCCGGCGGAACGCCGTGAGCACCTGCTGCTCCGCGGCTGCGAGGTCGGGTCGGCGTTCGAGCAGCGACGCCGGCACCCCGGCGGCCACCGGCGGCGGCAGCGCGGGAAACGCCCGCGCCGCCTCGATCTCGGCTGCAGGATAGCGTCCGAGCAATACCTCCAGGGCCCGCTGCGCTTCACCGTAGGCGGCACGCGCTAACTCGACCTGCGCATGCGCCGCGTCAAGATTGGCCTGGGTATCGACCACATCGAGATCCGAGACCTTGCCGGCGGCGCGCCGGATCTTCACGAGATCGAGCAGCTCGCCGTAGATCCTGACCGCCTGCTCGGCGAGCGCGAGCAGTTGCCGCGCTTCACAGGCGAGATACCACGCCTTCGCCACCGTCGCCGCGAGCGACTGGCGCGCGTAAGCGTAGTCGAGCGCGGTGGCCGTCGCCCCGGCCGCGGCGGCCGCACGCTGCGCGCGTAGCCGCCCCCACACGTCCAGCTCCCAAGCGACACCGACATACGCGACCGAGCTGGTGAAGTTTCCGGTGTTGCCTTCGTCGCGCGTGGTCCTGCCGCCCAGCACCGCCCCCACCTGCGGCAGCAACTGCGCGCCGACCACGATCACAACCTGCTGCGCGATGCGCACCTGCTCGGCGGCTTGGGCGAGATCGCGGTTGTTGGCGATGGCTTCAGTGACCAGCGAGTCGAGTGTGGGATCGTCGAACGATTTCAGCCAGTCGTTGGCCGCCGCACCGGTATCCGCCTGGGCCTTCCACGCCGGCGGAATCGTGGTGTCCTTCGGCAGCGCTTCATGCACGATCGCATCATGCGCGGGCGGCGTGGTAAGGGCGCAGCCTGCAAGCACCACCGCGCCGACGATTGCCGTCAGCCGGATAATGGGTAGAGCCAGTTGAACCATGAGTAGGAACGGATATCGATCTTGCGCAGCCAGACAAACCCGCTATCCGAGCTCGTGTAGATCGCCGCGCGGCCTTGCGTGCCGATCGGAAACCGGTTCTGGTCCAGCTCTTCGAGCCGAATGACGACCGCAAACTGGCCCTGCGGGAGGTCGGTCGGCACGTAGCTGAAGTTCGGGAGGGTCCCGCTCGGCAGCAGTTGTCCCGCGCCGCTGCCCTGCCAGATCATCTCCACGCGGCCTGCCCAGATCTGCCCAGGATAGAGGTCGAGCGCCGCCTCCACCGACTGCCCCGGTTTCACGTACTTCAAGTTCTCCTGGAAGAAGTTGGCGAGCAGATAACGGTCGGCATCGACGATGAAGGAGGCGATGGCGCCGAAGCGCACGTCGCCCGCGACCATGCCCGGCCGTACCTGGAGGTTGATGACGTAACCATCCTCGGGTGCCACCATCAGCGTGTTGTCGAGATAGAAGCGCGCGAGGTCGAGCTCCGCCTGGATCGCCGCCACGGACGTGTTCACGCCGT
The DNA here is from genome assembly GCA_016791345.1 of Betaproteobacteria bacterium. Taxonomy (NCBI): domain Bacteria; kingdom Pseudomonadati; phylum Pseudomonadota; class Betaproteobacteria; species Betaproteobacteria bacterium. The sequence continues at coordinate 6,164 of JAEUMW010000177.1, forward strand.
CGATCTCGCTCGTGTACTTCAGCCGTGCGCGCTGCTCCTCGGCCTGTGCCTCGCGGATGCCCGCTTCGTTCGCGGCGGCTTGCGCCGCCCACCTCTGTGCATCCTCCTGCGGTCCGGCGCCTTTGCGCGCGAGGTCCGACGAGAGCTGCTGCTGATACTTCGCATACTCGAGCTCGCTCTCGAGCTTCACCACCTTCTGCGCGGTGACGGCGACGTCGGACTTCAGCACCTGGACGTTTTGCACCGCGCTCGCGAGCTGTGCTTCGAGCTGCCGCACCTTGTACTCGTACGGTCGGCGGTCGAACTGGAAGAGCGGTGCGCCCTTCTTCACCCGCACGTTCTCGGGCACCAGCACCGCGGTCACCAGCGTCGGCTCGGTGAGCCGCGGCGTCAACTGGATCGTGTGCTGGATCACGCGCGCGTCGGTCGAATACGGTGTGACGAAGCGCAGACCGATCAAGAAGATCAGCAGCAGATGCAGGCCGACGAGGGCCGACACCACGCCCCACGCGATGCTGAACTTGAGCCACTTGAACCTGAAGAAGAGCAGCCAGATGAAGACGACGTAGCCGAAACAGATCAGCAGACCAGCGAGCATCGGGCCGCCGCCTCAGTCCGGTGCGCGGGGAGCAGGTGGCTCTGCGTGGCTACTCTCTTCCGGTGGAGCTGGCGGCGGCACCGGCGGCTTGCCCTCGAGGCGCGCGATGTTCTCGTCGATCGCGCGTGCCTCCTCGCGCGGAAAGCGCCGGATGTCGACGATGTCGGCCGGCTTGAAGGCCCAGATGAATGCCTGCACCCAGGGATAGATGGTCGGCAGCAAACCGGCCCAGCCGAGCAGCTTAACGGCCTCCGCATCGGGGTGCTTGCGCGCGATCGCGATGTGACCCGGTAGCCCCGCGAGCCAGACCCAGAATCCGACTCCCGACAGCACCAACAGGAACAGCGTGACGAATGTCAGGTAGTCCCAGAAATCGAGTTCGAAGCCCAGCATTTCAGAACCTATGCGTCGTCCGCCCAGCCGGGGAACGCGCGAGCGCAGACCATGAGCCCGGTCAGCTTTCCCTTCTCTGCGAGATAAGGGTCAACCGACTGGGCCACTTGCTCGAAGTCGGCCTCTTGGAGCGCGATGAAACTCGGCTCGGCCGAAAACACGGTTGTTCCCATCGTCATTCCGGACGCCCGGAGGGCGATCCGGAATCCAGCCTGCGCCATGCGGCCGGACTGATCACCTGCTTCTTCATCTCGGCCTTCGTTTCGGCCTTCACCTTCTTCCATTCACTCTTGAGCTTCTGCCAGAACGAAGCCTGCGGCGCCTTCGTGCATTCGTCGATGATCATCGGGGTCATTTTCTCGGTCCCCTCGATGTCGATCACCGACGCCTCAGGCTTGCCGCCTTTCGCATACGCGGTCGCCCAGTAGACGACCTTCGGCTTGAACTGATCGTCGACCGCCAGGAAATCGGCGCAAGTCCACTGCGCAACGGGCTTCTTCACTTCAGCGGCTGACACAGTCGTTGCCACAGCGGCGATGAAGAGGTATCCATAGATTCTTCAGGTTCATGATGTGATTCCCCCCGGTTGAGAAAGACTTTGCGGCAAAGGCGCCTCCGCATCGATGATTACTTGGGGAACAGTAACTGCACCTGAAAGCGAAGCTGCCACGAGGCTCCGTCGTCCGGTCGCGCGACGTTGTAGTACGCCGCGAGCTGCGTGTTCACCGGCAGCGGGCCGAGGTGGAAGATGTGTCCGATGCCGCCGCCGACGGGCACCGTCCATTTCTTGCCGTCGGCCTGCCAGTTGGCGGTGACGATGGGCGACGAGGTGAGATAGGTTCCGCCGGGAAAGTTGTAGTTGAGGAATGGCTGCATGAGGAAGTTGCTGTAGCTCGGCGAGCTGCCGGAATTGCTCACCGACCAGACGTGTTCACGAGCACGCCGTAGACCCACGGATTGCCCTTCTCCAGCTTGAGGACCACCGCCGTCGGTCCGAGTCCCCAGCGCTCGTTACCGAGCGCCGAGCTGGTATTGGTCGCGGCCTGCACGATGGCGCCGGCACCCCAGATCAATCCTTCGGCATTCGACGGCGAGAGGAACGCGGAGAACTGGAGATCGCCGACGCCGTCCACGCGATCATCGAGGCGGGTGAGCGGCGGCTGCGAGATCACGGGCAGGATGGTGCGCGTGATGAGGTTCCAGTTTTCGTTCAGGGTGACCGGAATCACCGGCTGGATGTTGAGGATGTTCTGCGTGCCCTTCTGCGGACCGACGTTGAAGTTGGTGTTGTTCTGGAACGGCACGCTGATCAGGTTCGCGACCGGATTCTGCGTCATCTTCGCGAGCTCTTCGGGGCTCATCTCGGCATGGGCAGATGTGGCCACAGCGAGGCCGGTTGCGGCTACGGATACGGCGCGCGTCATGGACGATTGTCTAGGGCCTGTTAACACTAATGGTCAATTTTCGCGTACAGTTCGGGCATGGAGATCTCCCAGGCCCAGTACGAGCAAATCGAGAGTTGCCTGCCGCGGCAGCGTGGCAACGTCAGTCTGTCCAACCTGCAGGTGCTCAATG
>JAEUMW010000178.1 GCA_016791345.1 Betaproteobacteria bacterium
CGCCACGGTTTCCTGTCGTCCTATGAAGCCTTCGTGCACGTGATCGACTCCATGTTCAACCAGCACGCGAAATGGCTCGAGGTCTGCAACCATCTCTCGTGGCGTGAAGAGATCGCATCGCTCAATCTGCTCGTCACCTCCACCGTCTGGCGCCAGGATCACAACGGCTTCACCCATCAGGATCCGGGCTTTCTCGACGTGGTCGTGAACAAGAGCGCGCGCGTGTGCCGCATCTACCTGCCGCCGGATGCGAACTGCCTGCTGTCGGTGGCCGATCACTGCCTGCGCTCCGAGAACTACGTGAACGTCATCGTGGCGGACAAGCAGTCGCACCTGCAGTACCTGGATATGGAGCAGGCGATCATCCACTGCACCAAGGGCATCGGCATCTGGCGCCAGGCGAGCAACGACGAGGGCGAGGAGCCGGACGTGGTGATGTGCTCGGCCGGCGACATACCGACGCTCGAGGCGCTGGCGGCGACCGCCCTGCTGCGCGCCGAGTTTCCCGACCTCAAGATCCGCTTCGTCAACGTTGTCGATCTCTTCAAGCTGCAGCCCGATACCGAGCATCCGCATGGCCTGTCGGACCGCGACTTCGACAGCCTTTTCACTGTCGACCGCCCCGTCATCTTCAACTTCCACGGCTATCCGTGGCTGATCCACCGCCTCGCCTATCGGCGCACGAATCACCACAACCTGCACGTGCGCGGCTACAAGGAGCGCGGCAACATCAACACGCCGCTCGAACTCGCGATCAACAACCAGATCGACCGCTTCAGCCTCGCCATCGATGTGATCGACCGCGTGCCGCGGCTGCGTGTGGCCGGTGCGCACGCCAAGGAGAAGTTCCGCAACATGCAGATCGAATGCCGCAACTACGCGCACGAGCACGGCATCGATCGCGCCGACATGGCGGACTGGACCTGGCCGTACTGACGGTAAGCGCGCATCCTCGGTGGCTTCACGAAAACGGATCATGACCTCGCACCCGATCGTGTTTCTGGTCGACGTCGACAACACCCTGCTCGACAACGACGGCCTGCAGCAGGACATCAAACAGCACCTCGAGCAGCGGTTCGGACCGGCCTGCCGCGACCGCTACTGGACCATCCAGGAGGAACGCTTCGCCCGGCTCGGCTATCGTGACTACCTTGGTGCGCTGCAGCAGTACCGTGGCGAGCACCCGAACGAGGTCGAGTTCCTGTCGATGGCGTCGTTCCTCGTCGATTACCCGTTTCGCGATCGGTTGTTTCCCGGTGCGTTTGAGGTGCTCGAACGCTTCCAGAGTTGGGGAAGGACGGTTATCCTTTCGGACGGCGACGTGGTGTTCCAGCCGCGCAAGGTCGAGCGATCCGGCCTGTCGGACGCAGTCGATGGCCACGTGCTCATCTACATTCACAAGGAGCAGTCGCTCGATGACGTGTCGCGCCGTTATCCTGCCGCTCACTACGTGCTGGTGGACGACAAGCTGCGCATCCTCACCGCGGTCAAGCAGATCTGGGGTGAGCGGGTGACGACGATCTTCCCGCGCCAGGGGCAGTTCGCACGCGAGCAGGTGGTGGCACGCTATCCCGCCGCGGACCTGAGCGTCGATCACATCGGCGAGTTGCTCGATCTCGATCTGCCCGCCTACATTGCGGGCCGTCCGCTGACGGCCTGTTAACCGATTCTCAGAGGTGGCACATGAAAGCGACGCAAGCGCTGCACGACGCCGGCCAGAGTCTCTGGCTCGACAACATCACGCGCGACCTGTTGACGAGCGGTACGCTCAAGCGCTACATCGACGAATGGTCGGTCACCGGGCTCACGTCGAATCCGACGATCTTCGATCAGGCCGTCAAGGGCAGCACCTCCTACGACAACGCGATCCGCGACCTGCTGAAGGGTGGCAAGTCGGGCGAGGCGCTCTTCTTCGAACTCGCACTGGAAGACATCACCGCCGCGGCAGATCTCTTTCACCCGGTCCACGAGCGTACGGCCGGCGTCGACGGCTGGGTGTCGCTGGAAGTATCACCGCTCCTCGCATACGACACCAAGACCACCCTGGCCGAAGCGAAAGACCTGCACGCTCGGGCCGGCCGGCACAACCTGTTCATCAAGATTCCGGGCACGAAGGAAGGGCTGCCGGCGATCGAGGAGGCGATCTTCGCCGGCGTGCCGATCAACGTGACGCTGCTTTTCTCGCGCGAGCACTACCTCGCGGCGGCGGAGGCCTATCTGCGAGGCATCGAGCGGCGCATCGCAGCCGGACTCAACCCTGACGTGGCTTCGGTGGCGTCGCTCTTCATCAGCCGCTGGGACGTGGCGGTGGCCGGCAAGGTGCCGGCCGAACTCACCAACCGGCTCGGCATCGCGGTCGGCATGCAGGCGTACAAAGCCTACTGCGAACTCATCGCCACGCCGCGCTACCACCGCGTCATGAACGCGGGCGGGCGACCGCAGCGGCTGCTGATGGCAAGCACCGGAACGAAGGATCCGAAGGCTTCGGACATCCTCTACGTCAAGGTGCTGGCAGCGCCGTACACGGTCAACACGATGCCGGAGGGGACGCTGAAGGCGTTTGCCGATCACGGCGAGGTCGGCGCACCGATCGCTGC
>JAEUMW010000179.1 GCA_016791345.1 Betaproteobacteria bacterium
GCGCCGATCGCCGCCGGATCGCGCTGCAGGGTGAGGTCCGGATCGGCGTAGCGCCCGGGAAGCGTCAGCGTGTCGTGCAGGTGATCGAGGAAGGCCTGTGCGATCTCCTGCGTGCTCGGTGCCCGAAATCCGATCGAGTACGTCGTGCAGGTGTCGACGGCGACGCCGTCATGCGCGTAGCTCGGCGGCAGATAAAGCATGTCACCCGGTTCCAGGACCCACTCCTCGTCCGGCACGAAATTCCGCAGGATCTTGAGTGGCGCGCCCGGCACGAGTTCCAGATCGCGCTGCGCGCTCACGCGCCAGCGTCGGTGCCCGCTTCCCTGCAGGAGGAAGACGTCGTAGGAATCGAAGTGCGGTCCCACTCCACCGCCCGGTGGCGCGAGACTCACCATGACGTCGTCGAGGCGTGCGAACGGCACGAACGAGAACTCGCGCATGAGACGGTCGGCCGCCGGCAGCAGATGATTCAGTTCCTGCACGAGCAGCGTCCAGTTGCGCGGCGGGAGCGATTCCAGATCGCGGCGGCGGAACGGGCCCGGACGCACTTCCCAGCGTCTGCCCCGGCGCAGGACGAGGCGCGAGGGCACCTCGTCGCGCGATGCAGCCTCGAACAGGCCGCGACGATCGATGAGGCCCTGAAACCCCGGCACCGCGCCGCGCACGAGCAACGGTCGCTTGTGCCAATGGTCGCGCAGGAACGCGCGGTACGAAAGATTTCCCAGCAGCGGGCTCGACACGACTGACCTACGCGAAGGCCGCGCTGCGGGGATCGCGCCGACTCTCCGCTTGCGCGCCGGGGAAATGCGTTAGAATCCGCCGAGTCTCGTCCCGGAGCGCACGATGCTTCAGGTTGGTACAGCAGCACCCGCCTTCGACTTGCCCGATGCGGATCTCGAGACGGTGAGTCTCGCGAGCTTCCGCGACAAGCGCAGTGTCGTGCTGTACTTCTACCCGAAGGACGACACGCCGGGTTGCACCATCGAGTCGATCGACTTCAGCGATCTCCAGGATGCGTTCGAGAAGCTGGAGACGGTCGTGCTCGGCGTGAGCAGGGATGATTGCGTGAGCCACGGCAGCTTCCGCGACAAGCACGGCCTCAGCGTACGGCTCCTCGCCGACACCGAAGGCGAGGTGTGCAAAGCCTACGACGTGCTGGTCGAGAAGGAGTCCGACGGGCGCAAGCGCATCGGCATATTGCGCTCGACCTTCGTCATCGATCGGCAGGGCGTGCTGCAGCACGTGATGTACGGCGTGAACGCGCGCGGTCACGCCGCGGAAGTGCTGGCGCTGCTGCAGAAGCCGGCCTGAGCGCCGGCCGACCTTCCTTCCACCGACACTGGACGCGCCGTTCACGCGCGCCCACGGAGACCCGAGATGCGCATCTCTTCGAACACCGTCGTCTCGCTCGAATACGAGCTGTTCGACACTGCGGGCGAGCTGATCGAAAGCTCGCGCACCCCGATCTCCTACCTGCACGGCGGCTACGGCGGCATGTTCCCGCTGGTGGAGGAATCGCTCGCCGGCCGCGTCGAAGGCGACAAGGTGGAGGTGGAGCTCGAACCGGACGAGGCGTTCGGCGACTACGACGAAACGCTGGTGCGGCTCGAACCCCGCGACCGCTTCCCGGAGGAACTCAAGGTCGGCATGCAGTTCGAGGGGCGCGCGGAAGGCAAGGACGACGCGCACGTCTTCACCGTTACCGACATCACCGACGAGAAGGTCGTCGTCGATGGCAACCATCCACTCGCCGGACGCAGTCTCGTCTTCGCCTGCACCGTCGCCTCGGTGCGCCCGGCAACCCGTGACGAGATCCAGCACCGGCACGCACACGGGCCCGGCGGTCATCACCACCACTGAACGGCGCGTCCCCTGCCTTGCCAGGGGTACGGGGAATTGTCCGCCCATTTCGCCAGCTCGCCTCGACTTCGTGCAACGCTGCGTCATCCCAGCTCCCGCCTCAACCGGTACAGCAGGTCGAGCGCATCGCGCGGCGTGAGCTGATCGGGATCGACGTCGCGCAGTTGCTCGACGACGGGGTGTGCTGGCGCCTCCGGTACCACCGATGACGGCGCGCTGAAAAGATCGCCCTGCGGATGGCGCGCCGCGCTCTCCTCCTCCAGCTTCGCGAGATAGCGCCGCGCGCTGCGGATCACGGTGGCCGGAATGCCCGCGAGCTGCGCCACCTGAATGCCGTAGCTCTGCGATGCAGGCCCCTCTTCCACGCTGTGCAGGAAGACGATCGAGTCCTTGTGCTCGACCGCATCCAGATGCACGTTCGCCGCCTGCCGATATTCCTCGACCAGCTGCGTGAGCTGGAAATAGTGCGTGGCGAACAGCGTGTACGCGCGATTGCGATCGAGCAGGTGACGCGCGATCGCCCAGGCGAGCGCGAGCCCGTCGAAGGTCGACGTGCCGCGGCCGATCTCGTCCATCAGCACGAGGCTTTGTTCGGTCGCGTGATGCAGGATGTTCGCCGATTCCGTCATCTCCACCATGAAGGTCGAGCGCCCGCCGGCGAGATCGTCGGCGGCGCCGATGCGCGTGAAAATGCGGTCGATCGGCGCGAGCAGCGCGCGCCGCGCCGGGACGAACGCGCCGCAGTGCGCGAGCAGCGCGATCAACGCGACCTGCCGCATATAAGTCGACTTGCCGCCCATGTTCGGCCCGGTGATGAGCAGGAGCCGGCGCCCCGGATTGAGCCGCGTGTCGTTGGCGATGAACGCCTCGACCTGCTGCTCCACCACCGGATGGCGACCGCCCTCGATCTCGATCACGGGTTGATCCGTGAACGTTGGCGCGGTGAGATCGAGGGTGACGGCGCGCTCGGCGAAAGTCGCGACGAGATCCAGCTCCGAGAGGCCGCGCGCGAGCCCCTGCAGTGTGGGGACCTGCGGTGAGAGCGTTTCGAGCAGCTGCTCGTAGAGGAGTCGCTCACGCGCGAGTGCACGCTCCTGAGCGGACAGCGCCTTGTCCTCGAACGTCTTCAGTTCCGGCGTGATGTAGCGCTCGGCGTTCTTCAGGGTCTGACGGCGGCGGTAGTCGTCCGGCACGCGTTGAGCGTTGGCGTGCGTGACCTCGATGTAGAAGCCGTGCACGCGGTTGAACTCGACCTTCAGATTGGCGATGCCGGTGCGCGCTCTCTCACGCGCTTCGAGGTCGAGCAGGAAGTCGCCGCAGTTCTGTTCGATCGCGCGCAGTTCGTCGAGCTCGCGATCGAAGCCGAGCGCGATGACACCGCCGTCGCGCACCTGCGCCGCCGGCTCGGGCGCGATGGCAGCGACGAGCCGTGCATACACCTCGGCGCGCGGCGCCACCGCCTCGCACACACGCACGAGGGCGGCGGTGTTCAGAGCGTCCAGGCTCGTCACCAGTGCGGGCAGCGCGCCGAGCGTATCGCGCAGCGCCGCGAGATCGCGCGGTCGCGCCGACTTGAGCGCGATGCGCGCCGTGATGCGCTCGACATCGCAGCATTGCGCTAGCTGCGAGCGCAGCTCCGCGAATGGTGCCGTGCCCCCCTCCCCGACCAGCGTGGCGACGGCCTCCATGCGTTCGGACAAGTGCGCACGGTCGCGCAGTGGGTGGTGCAGCGTATGCCGCAGCAGGCGACTGCCCATGCTCGTCGCGCAGGTGTCGAGCAGCGACAGCAGGGTCGGCGCACGCTCGCCGCGCAGCGTTTCGGTAAGCTCGAGATTGCGCCGTGTCGCCGCATCGAGGTGGATGTAAGCCGACTCCCCTTCCAGCTCGATGCCGGTCACGTGCACGAGCGCCGTGCCCTGCGTCGAAGCAGCGTATTCGAGCAGCGCGCCAGCGGCAGCAACCGCGGGTCCGGGCTCCGTGATGCCGAAGCCGGCGAGGTCACGGGTGCCGAACTGGACGCTAAGCGAACGCGCAGCGCGCTCCTCGTCGAAGTGCCACGGCGGCAGCGTCTTCACCGTGGCGCGCGACGTTGCGTTGGGAGGCAAGGCATCGCCCTCCGCGATCAGGATCTCCGCCGGCTGCAGACGCTCCAGCTCGGCAGCGAGATCACCGCTTCGCACTTCGCGCACCTTGAGTGCACCCGACGCCAGGTTGAGGACGGCGATGCCGAGCACGCGCTCGCGCCTGTGCAGCGCGGCGAGCAGGCAGTCGCGCTTCTCGTCGAGCAGGCCGGCGTCGGTGAGCGTGCCCGGCGTGACGATGCGCACGACCTTGCGTTCCACCGGCCCCTTCGCGGTGGCCGGGTCGCCGATCTGCTCGCAGATGGCCACCGACTCGCCGAGCCGCACGAGTCTCCCCAGGTATTGTTCGACTGCGTGAAACGGCACGCCCGCCATCGGGATCGGCTGCCCGGCCGAGGCCCCGCGTGCCGTCAGCGTGATGTCGAGCAGTCGCGACGCGCGAAGGGCGTCGTCGTAGAAGAGCTCGTAGAAGTCGCCCATGCGGTAGAACAGCAGCATGTCCGGATGCTGCGCCTTGAGGCGCAGGTACTGCTGCATCATCGGGGTGTGTCCGGCTTCCGCGGCGGGCGCGGATGCGTGCGGGCCAGCACCACCCTGCGCCACCAATGCAGCTTCCTCTGGCGCGCGCCGGTTCAACGGTCAGCCGGCTTGCGGCGGATTCCCGGCCGGGCTCGGCTGCGCGCGCAACGCCGGCGTCAGGTGCGGCGCGATCAACTGGACGAGTTGCACGAACACGCGCGGGTTGCCCGCGACGATGTGCCCGGATTCCAGATGGCGGTTCTCGCCTTCGAGATCGCCCACGAGGCCGCCCGCTTCGGTGATCAGCAACGCACCAGCAGCGATGTCCCAGGGCTTGAGCCCGATCTCGAAGAAGGCGTCGTAGCGACCCGAGGCCACGTAGGCGAGATCGAGCGCGGCCGAGCCGGGGCGTCGCAGGCCGGCGGTCGTCGTCACCAGGTCGCGGAAGATCGCCATGTAGGCGTCGATGTGGGAGAACTCGCGATACGGGAATCCCGTGCCGACGAGCGACCCCTTGAGGCGCGTGCGGCGACTCACGCGCAACCGCCGGTCGTTGAGATAGGCACCGCTGCCGCGGCTGGCCGTGAAGAGCTCGTTGCGGGAGGGATCGTAGACGACCGCCTGCGACAGCACGCCGCGCTCGGCGAGCGCGATCGACACCGAATATTGCGGCAGCCCGTGCAGGAAATTGGTGGTGCCATCGAGGGGATCGATGATCCAGACGTAATCTGACGCGCCGGTGCGCCCGCTCTCCTCTGCTAGAATCGCGTGCCTCGGATAGGCTTCGTGCAGCACGTCGATGATCGCGGCCTCCGCCGCGCGGTCGATCTCCGTGACGAAGTCATTGCAGCTCTTGTCCTGCACCGCTATGCGGTCGAGATCGCCGCTGGCGCGATTGATCAGGGCGCCGGCGCGGCGCGCGGCTTTCACCGCGGTGTTGAGCATCGGGTGCATGGGAATCGGCGGGAACGGGCGGAAATGGAAAGCGCAGATTCTATTATGAGCGGCGCACCGTTGCTCGACCGGGTCCGCGTCGTCCTCTGCGACACGACGCATCCGGGCAATATCGGCGCGGCTGCGCGGGCGCTGAAGACGATGGGTCTCACGCGGCTCTATCTCGTCGCACCGCGCCACTTTCCCGACGCGGAAGCGGACGCCCGCGCCTCGAACGCGCGCGACGTGCTGGAGCGTGCGCAAGTCTGCGAGAGCCTCGAACACGCGCTGTACGGCACGGTGTTCGCCGCCGCGCTCACCGCGCGCAGCCGTGAGCTCGGTCAGCCGACACTCGCGCCGCGCGCGGCGGCACCCCTGCTGCTCGCCGAAGCGCAGGCCGGCGATGTCGCGCTCGTCTTCGGGCGCGAATCGAGCGGACTCACGCGCGAGCAGGTGAATCTCTGCCAGCGCATCCTGCACATCCCGGCGAATCCCGAGTACTCGTCCCTCAACCTGGCCGCCGCCGTGCAGATCATGACCTACGAACTGCGCGTGGCGGCCGGCGCCGGCGGCCTGCCTGAGAGCGAGGTGCACGAGCCGGCGACGTTCGAGGAGGTGGAAGCCTTCCACCTGCATCTGGACGAGGTGATGCGCGAGACCGGTTTCCTCGATCCGCGCAAGCCGCGGCGGTTGTCGCAGCGGATGCGACGCCTCTTCACGCGCGCGCGCCTGGAAAAGGAGGAAGTGTCGCTGCTGCGCGGGTTGCTCAAGGCGATGCAGGCGCAGCGCGAGGCGGACTAGAATTGCGGGTCAAGCTGACTTTTCCGCACTGCAATGCTCGATCGCCTCAAGGAAGAAATCGCCGTCGTCTTCGACCGCGACCCGGCCGCCCGCAGCACCTGGGAGGTCATCACCTGCTATCCCGGCTTTCACGCGATGCTGTTCCACCGCCTGGCGAGCCGTCTCTGGCGCGCGGGATTCAAGCTGCCGGCGCGCTTCGTCTCGCACATCGGACGCTGGCTGACCGGGATCGAGATCCACCCCGGCGCGCGCATCGGCCGCCGTTTCTTCATCGACCACGGCATGGGTGTGGTGATCGGCGAGACCGCCGAGATCGGTGACGACTGCACGCTCTATCACGGCGTCACCCTGGGCGGCACCTCCTGGAAACAGGGCAAGCGCCATCCGACCCTGGGCAAAGGCGTCATCGTCGGCGCCGGCGCCAAGATCCTCGGCCCGATTCTGATCGGGGACGGCGCCAAGATCGGCTCCAACGCCGTGGTGGTGAAGGAAGTGCCGCCGGGCGCCACCGCCGTGGGCATTCCCGCACGCATCGTGGACGAGCGCATGGCCGCGGAGCAGATTGCGGGCTTCCCGGCCTACGCCGTGAGCGGCGACATGAACGACCCGATGGTCAAGGCGATGCACCAGATGATCGACCATACGGTCGAGACCGATCACCGCATCGAATACATCCTGGCCCAGTTGAAGCGCTTGGGCGTCCCCGTCGAAGACGAAAAAGCGACTGCCGACAAGTTCGACGCGAACTACCTCAATCGAATTGTTGACTAAGTTGTCCGGTAATCGAAAAGTCGAAAAGATTCGTCGGGATAGGAGGCCACCGACTGTTTCGTGTCGACTCCACGTGGAGGCAGAAAATGCGCTTGACGACGAAGGGGCGGTTTGCCGTAACAGCGATGATGGATCTGGCCATGCGCACCGGAAACGGCCCGATCACCCTGGCGGACATCTCGGAGCGACAGCAGATCTCGCTCTCCTACCTCGAGCAGCTCTTCGGCAGACTGCGCCGGCACGGACTGGTGTCCAGCGTGCGCGGGCCCGGCGGCGGTTACCGGCTGGCGAAGGCCCTGCCGCAGATCACCGTCGCGGACATCATCCAGGCGGTCGACGAGCCGATCGATGCGACCGGCTGCCACGGCCTGCAGAACTGCAAGGACGACCAGAAGTGCCTGACCCACGACCTGTGGGAGAACCTGAACAAGGTCATCTTCGACTACCTGCATTCGGTCAGCCTCGACGACCTGGCCCGTGGCGAAGGCAACGGTCAGATTGTTGCCCTCCAGCGCCGCGAGCGCTCCGAGGCCGAAATCCAGCACGCGATACCCGGTCTGCCGGTGTGATTCGCGCCCCACGGTGACGCCGGTCTACCTCGACCACAACGCGACCACGCCGATCGCCGAGCCGGTGTTCGAGGCGATGCTGCCGTTCCTGCGGCAGCACTATGGCAACGCCGCGAGCCGTCACGGCTTCGGCACCACCGCCCTGCGTGCGGTCGACCGCGCCCGCCAGCAGGTCGCAGCGGCCGTCTCGGTTCAACCTTCCCAGGTCATCTTCACG
>JAEUMW010000180.1 GCA_016791345.1 Betaproteobacteria bacterium
AGATCGACACGCCGGCGGCGGTGACCATCGTCCGCGGCACCCATTTTCGGGTCAATGCGGATGCGGCGCAGTCGTCGAGCGAGGTACTCGAAGGGAGCGTGCGCGTCGCCAACGATGCCGCCCGTATTGTCGTCGGCCCGCGGATGGGCACGACGGCTGTATTGGGGCACGCGCCCGCGCGGCCAAGACCGTTGCTTGCCGCTCCCGATTTGAGCGGTGTCCCCGCCGAGTTCGACCGCGTGCCGTTCGCGTTCGCCGTCCCTGCCGTCGATGGCGCCGTCAGTTACCGCCTGCAGATCTCGGCGAACGAGGAGTTTTCGACGCTCGTCGAAGACGTGGTGTTCAAGTCCCCACAGCTGAGCGCGGATACGCTGGAGGACGGCCGCTATTACCTGCGGGTGCACGGCATCGATGCGCTGCAACTCGAAGGCATGGACGCCATGCGGCACATCGTCGTCAACGCGCGGCCGGAACCGCCCTTTCTTTCCGAGCCGGCCCCCGCCGGACAACTCGCCGACGGCGCGCCCGCATTCCGCTGGACACGCTCCACCACGGCGGGCACCGCATACCGCTTTCAGTTGAGCGACGACGAAGCTTTCCGGCAACCGCGTGCCGACGTCGCGCCGATCGATGGCAATGAGATCAGGCTGTCCGAAACGCTGCCGCCGGGTGATTACGCATGGCGCGTCGCTGCGATCGATCCGGCGGAAGGACAGGGGCCGTTCTCCGACACCCAGACCTTTCGCGTACTGCCGCCTGGACCATCATTGACGCCACCCAGTGTGTCCAGCGATGAGATCGAGTTCCGCTGGCGGGCAGCCGGACCGGGTGCGCACTACGAGTTCCAGCTCGCGCGCGACGAGCGCTTCGAGGACGTGATGGTGACGCAGACGGTGCCGGAGGCGCAGATCACGCTGCCGCGGCCTGCAGCCGGGTCGTACTACGTGCGCGCCCGCACCGTGTACGCGGACGGGATCACGAGTGCCTACGCGAGTGCCCAGCGCATCGACGTGCCCGACCGCCCGAACTACTGGCCGCTGCTCATCGTCCCCGTGATCATCCTGCTCGTGATATGAGCACTGCATGAGCGCAACACCCACCCCGGCCCCGGTGCTGTGGCGGCATCAGCTCGCGCCGTCTCTGCTGGTGGCCGTGCTGACACTCCTGTGGGCGGCGAGCGGGGCGCTGCACCGGATCGACCTCGTGCTCTACGACGGGCTGCTTGCGGTCAATCGCGTGCCGGCGAGCGCCGACATCGCACTGGTGCAGATCGACGAGCGCAGCCTGCAGCAGCTCGGCCGCTGGCCGTGGCCGCGTGCGCGGCACGCGGAGCTCATCGATCGCCTGCGTGAGCGCGGCGCGCGTGCGGTCGCCCTGCAGATCATCTTCGCGGAAGCAGGCGACGCGGAAGATGACCGGCGCCTGGCGGATGCCATCGCACGCTTCGGCGCCGTCGTGCTGCCGGTGTTCCCCGAGCTCGATCCGGGGGTGGGCGGGCTGCACGCGCGGACATCCGTGCCGTCGGTGGCGGAGATGGCCGCCCAAGGGCACGTCGACGCCGAACTCGACCAGGACGGCGTGGTACGCAGCGTTTATCTCAGGGCCGGTCTCAACCAGCCAACGTGGCCGCATCTCGGCCTCGCTCTGCTCGAGGCCGCAGGCGAGCCGCCGGATTCGCTGCCGGGCGAGCGCCTGCCGGGGGCGTCACTCAGCCGCAGCGGACTCTGGCTGCGCGACCATCGCGCGCTCGTGGCGTTTGCAGCCGGGCCGTTCGCTGCGTTCTCGTACGCCGACGTCTTGCGCGGCGCGGTGCCCGATGCATCCCTGCGCGACAAGCTGGTGCTGGTCGGCGTGACCGCGACCGGCCTCAGGGATTCGCTGCCGACCCCGGTGGTGCAGCGCGGGGCGCCGATGTCGGGACTCGAGTTTAATGCGAACGTCGTCAATGCCCTGAGGCAGCATCGGCTGATCGAGCCGATGTCCACGGGAGTGGCCGTTGCGCTGTCGATGCTGATCGCGCCGCTGCCGCTGCTCGTGCGCTGGCGCGTGCGGACTTCCCTGCTGCCTGCGGCGCTGGCGGTGGCCGCAGCCGTCGGCGCGGTTCTGCTCTCGGCGGCACTGCTGCGCTGGGCAAACCTCTGGTTCCCGCCGACCGCGGCGGCCGTCGGTGCGCTGACGGCCTATCCCCTGTGGAGCTGGCTGCAGATCCGCTCGACGGCGAACGAACTGGCGCGCGAACGCGAAGAACTGAATGCAACCCTGCAGGCGATCGGCGATGCCGTCATCGCGACGGATCGGGCGGGTCGTGTTGTTTACCTGAACCCGGCGGCGGAAGCGCTCACCGGGCTGTCAGCCGCGCAGGCGAACGAGCGCCCGCTCGAGGATCTCCTGCGCTTGGAGGACGAGCACGGGCGACTGCGCCTTCCGGTGCAGGAGGTATTGGCGCCCGGCGGGCACGACCAGGTCGGTTCCGGTCTGCGCGGCCGCCTGACGGCCGAAAGCGGCGAGACCCGCAGCGTGCGGGTGAGCGGGCGGCCGATCCGCAACGCGCGTGGCGTGATCGACGGAGCAGTGCTCGCGGTGACGGACCTGAGCGACATCGTGGCGATGACCGAGCGTATCGAGTACCAAGCCACTCACGATGCGCTCACCGGCTTGCCGAATCGCCTGCTCCTGCGCGACCGGCTGGTGCAGGCGCTCGCCCACGCGCGGCGCTCGCGCTCCCCGGTCGCCGTGCTCTTCATCGATCTCGATCGCTTCAAGCACGTCAACGACAGCCTCGGTCACAGCGAAGGCGACGTGCTGCTGCAGAAGGTGTCGCAGCGCCTGCGGACCGCGGTGCGCGAGGGCGATACGGTCGCCCGTTGGGGCGGCGACGAATTCGTCGTCGTGCTCGACAGCGCGAACGACGGGGCAGCGGCGCAGGCGGTCGCGCACAAGATCGCGGCGGCGCTGCGCAGTCCGATCCCGCTCGGTCTGCACGTCGTCACCATCAGCGCGAGCATCGGCGGTGCGATCTATCCCGACGACGGCGATACGTCGGAGACACTGCTGCGACGGGCGGACGCCGCGATGTACCGCGCCAAGTCGAGCGGTCGCGACGCCGTGCGCTTCTTCGCGCAGGAGATGGACGAGGCCGCCGCCGAGCGGCTGGCGCTGGAACTTGCCCTGCGCGAGGCCATCGACCACGGTCAGCTGGAACTCGTCTACCAGCCGCAGGTGCGCTTGCGCGACGGCAAGCTGGTGGGCGCCGAAGCACTCGTCCGCTGGCGCCATCCGACGGCGGGATTGCTGGGTCCGGCGCGGTTCATCGGACTGGCGGAAGACAGCGGCCTCATCATCGGCCTCGGCAACTGGGTGTTGCGCGAAGCGTGCAGCCAGCTTCGGACATGGCGACGCGCCGGCCTGCCGCCGCTTGCGGTGTCGGTCAACGTCTCGCCCCGGCAGTTCGCGCACGCCGAGTTCGAGAACACGGTTACAGGAGCGCTCGACAGCGCGGGAATCGTGCCGGGCGATCTCAAGCTCGAAATCACCGAGAGCGTGCTCGCCACCGATCTGGAGCGGACCGCGGCCGTGATGCGCCGATTGCAGGAGCGCGGGGTCGGCGTATCGATCGACGATTTCGGCGTCGACTACTCGGCCCTGCGCTATCTCAAGCAGTTCCCCGTGGGCGAACTCAAGATCGACCACGCCTTCGTGAGCCATGTCACGTCATCACCGCAGGACGCTGCGATCACCGAGGCGATCATCGCGCTCGCGCGCAGTCTCGGGCTGTCCGTGGTGGCCGAAGGCGTGGAGACGCTCGCCCAGCTCGACTTCCTGCGCGAGCGCGGCTGTGACGCCGCGCAGGGGTTCGTTCTGAGCCGCCCGCTGCCGGTGGCGGAGATGACACGGCTGCTCGAACGCGGCGGGGCGCTCTCGCTTTCCGTGCCGGTCGCGCCGACGTTCCCCGCCGCTCGCTCGTCGCTCAGCTAGGGTTAGCAGGCTGTTGAAGAACCCTTCGGGAGCCGCGTTTGCCACGAAAAATGCTCAGATGCGAGGCGCGCGACAAAGGTCGTAGTTCGGGCTACGGTGCCGAGGAGCGCAACGAAGCAGACGGGCATTTTGTCGTGCAAACCCCAAGGGGCACGGCTTTCCGGGCGATCTGCTTTGTCGCGTGCCTGGCGAAGGGGGTAAACCATTCGTTGCGGCCCGCTTCGCGCACCTCATCCCGGAAAGGCCGCGCCGCGGCCCCGAGGGGTTTTTCAACAGCCTGTTAGCTCAGGTGTTCCGGAAGTTCGGCTTGCGCTTTTCCTGGAAGGCGCGCACCCCTTCCTTGGATTCCTCCGTGCCGTAGAAGAGGCCGACCGCCTGCAATCCGAGAGCGGATATGCCGGCGATGTGTGCGCTGTCGGCGTTGAAGGAACGCTTGGCGAGCGCGAGTGCGGTCGGGCTCTTCTCGAGAATCTCGGCACACCAGCGGGCGACCTCGGCGTCGAGTTCGGCATCGGGCACCGCCTTGTTGGCGAGCCCCATCTGCACGGCCTCCGCGGCTGAATACTGACGGCATAGATACCAGACCTCGCGCGCGCGCTTCTCGCCGATGACGCGCGCCATGTACGCCGTGCCGAAGCCGGGATCCACCGATCCGACCTTGGGACCGACCTGTCCGAAGCGGGCCGATTCGGCGGCGAGCGTCAGGTCGCAGAGCAGGGCGAGCACGTGTCCGCCGCCGATGGCGTAGCCGCGCACTTTCGCGATGACCGGCTTCGGCACGTCGCGGATCACCGCCTGCAACTCCTCCAGCGGCAGGCCGATGACGCCGCGTCCGTCGTACTGGCCGGCGTGGGCAGACTGGTCGCCGCCGGTGCAGAAGGCGCGCTCACCGGCGCCGGTCAGCACGATGACGCCCAC
>JAEUMW010000181.1 GCA_016791345.1 Betaproteobacteria bacterium
TCATCTGCGAGATCATGAATGCCGATGGCACGATGGCGCGCATGCCGGAGCTCGAGCGCTTCGCCGCCAAGCACGACGTGCGCATTCTGCGCATCGCCGATCTCGTCGAGTACCGCCGCCACGAGCGACTGATCCGGCGCAGGGCGGAAACCAGGCTGCCCACCCGCCACGGCGGGCAGTTCGAGCTGATGGTCTACAGCGACGATCTGGAGTCGACGCTGTATGTCGCACTGGTGAAGGGGGATGTCGCCGGCACCGAGCCGGTGCTGGTGCGGCTGCACTCACAGTGTCTCACCGGGGACGTCTTCGGCAGCGAGCGCTGCGACTGCGGCGAGCAGCTCGAGGCGGCGATGCGGCTGGTGCAGGAAGCCGGGCGCGGCGTGATCGTCTACATGTTCGACGAAGGGCGCGGCATCGGCCTGCTCAACAAGGTGCGCGCCTACGCGCTGCAGGACAAGGGACACGACACGCTGGAGGCCAACCACGAGCTGGGTTTCGCGGCCGACATGCGCGACTACAGTATCGGTGCGCACATCCTGTTCGATCTCGGCGTGCGCAACGTGCGTCTGATGACGAACAACCCCGACAAGGTGCGGGCGCTGGAGGAATACGGCCTGATCGTGTCCGAGCGCGTGCCGGTCGAGGTGCCGCCGCGCCACGCCAACCTGCGCTACCTGCAGACGAAGCGCAACCGCTTCGGGCATCTGCTCTCGCTCGTGGAATCCGGCAAGGACGACGACGACAAGCCGGAGTAATGCCCAGATGCGCGTCTGCGCGCACACCCCGCTGCAGGGGTCAGTAACGCTTGATGAGCGTCATCGTCGGCCCGGCGTGACGCATTTCGACGCGGTTGAGGAAGCTCATGCCGAGCAGCACGAGCGGCAGCGCGTTGCCGTCGTGGACGAGCGCGTCGATGTCGTTCACGCTGATGTCGCCGACGCGCACCGTATCGAGCCGAACCTTGTAGACCGTCGCCGGTCCGTTGGCCGTCTGCGCATAGCCGCGCTCACCCTTGAGGTAATTCACGCCGAGGCGCTTCGCTTCAGAGGCGTTCATGGAGATCATGGACGCGCCGGTATCGACCAGAAACCGGACGCTGCGACCGTTGATCTGGCCACTCGCCATGAAGTGGCCCTGCGCGTCGGCACCTAGGGTGGCCTGTGCACGGCCGTCGCCGCCATTCGCCGGCGCGACCGAGATCGACTGTCCCATGCCGAGACTGCGGCGCTTGCCGTCGATTTCGAGCACCGCCTGATCGCCGTCCACCGACAGCAGCCGGATGCCGTCGCGTGCGGCTTCGCCCACACTCAGCGTGCGCGGCTTGCCGCCGTTCACCACCACCACCGCCTTGCTGGGGAAGAGCCCGATCACGTTGACGTCGGTCGCGGCCGCCGCCTCGGCGATGAGTGCCAGTGCCAGGCCGGTTAGAATGCGGAAATTGTCGATCATACGAGGAACCCGATGAGGCCAATCGCCATCTTTCGCCACGCCCGCACGGAGGGGCCGGGATATCTGGCAGCGTATCTCGACCGCCAGTCCATTCCCTGGCAGCTCGTGCGCATCGACGAAGGCGAAGAAGTGCCGGTCGCTGCGAATGCCTTTTCCGGTCTGGTGTTCATGGGCGGGCCGATGAGCGTCAACGACGATCTGCCCTGGATTCCGCCGGTGCTGCGGCTCATCCGGGCTGCGGTCGATTCGCAAGTTCCGGTCCTGGGACACTGTCTCGGCGGGCAGCTCATGTCCAAGGCCCTGGGTGGCGTCGTCGGCCGCAATCCGGTCAAGGAGATCGGCTGGGGGCGGTGCGATGTTCCGGATACGCCGATCGCGCGCGAATGGTTCGGTGGCGAGCTCGACTTCTTCGAGTCGTTTCACTGGCACGGCGAGACGTTCACCCTGCCGGAAGGAGCGACGCGCATCCTGTCCAGCCCGTGGTGCGACAACCAAGCGTTCGCGCTAGGGCCGCACCTCGGATTGCAATGCCATGTCGAGATGACCGAGGACCTCATCCGCACCTGGTGCCGGGGCGGGGCGAAGGAGATCACGGAAAGCCGCGAC
>JAEUMW010000182.1 GCA_016791345.1 Betaproteobacteria bacterium
GTGCGCGGAGAGGCCACCACGGCCGCGACCGCACTGTCCATCGTGCTGCGCGGCATTCTCCCACCGGTGGCCCTGGCGGCCGCCTTCATGACGGTCGCCTGGCACTACGGCCGCCTCTACTGCGGATGGCTGTGTCCGCACTTCTCCGTGGTGGAAACGCTGAACGACCTGCTGCACCGGGCGAGCGGCAAGCTGAGCCTGTGGGACACACAGCGCACGCAACGCGCGGGCCGCAACCCGGACGTCCGCTGGTGGCCGGTCTTCGTGCTGGCCTGCGCGACCTTCGGCTTTCTGTGGGCGATCACGCTGTTGACGTACCTGCTGCCGCCCGCGCAGGTCTGGGGGCATCTCGTGCACAGCGCGCTCACGCCGGGCGAAGCACGTTTTCTCGTCGTCGCCACCCTCGTCTTCACGTGCGAGTTCCTGTTCGCCCGTCACCTCTTCTGCCGCTTCGGCTGCGCCGTCGGTCTCTTTCAGAGCGTCGCCTGGATGGCCAATCCGCAGGGACTGGTGGTCGCCTTCGATCGCAACCGTGCACGCGACTGCCGCGGTTGCAGCACGCGCCAGGCAGCGTCCGGATCGGCCTGCGACCATGCCTGCCCGATGCGGCTCAAGCCGCGCAACATCAAGCGGCTGATGTTCTCGTGCGTCCAGTGCGGCCAGTGCCTGACCGAGTGCGAAGAGTCGCACGCCGCGAAGTGCCGGCTGCCCAACCTCGCGTGGAAGGCGGGCGCGGAGGCCGTGCGCGAAACGCGGCACCCGCAGCGCCAGGTCTAGCATCGTGGAAGAATGGGTCGGCGAGCGCTGGCATCGCCTCATCACGCGCGCTGCCGACCGCTCCCACCCGCGGCAGGCGGCGACGCTCGCGACGATGCAGCGTGCGGCGAGCCTGCTCTTCCGTGCCACCGGCGGCACCGCCGGCGTGCGCGTCGTCCCCGCCGCCGCAGCGCGCATCGGCGGGCCGCGTGACTGGCTGCAACGGCTGGCCGGCAGCGGCAGGCGCGCCGCGCTGCCGCGGCTCGACGGCGATACGCTCGCGCTCCCGCCGGTCATCGCAGTGTTCGACGAGCAAGCGCTGAATCGCGACCTCTATCTCTGGCTCGCCGCGCTCGCCGCGGTGCACACGCCCGGTGAGCGTTGGATCGCCGGCAACGTCGCGGCGACCGAGCGCGCGCTGGAACGCTGCCCCGGTTTCCGGCCGCGCTGGCAAAGGCTGCTGGACGCGCATCTTGCGCAACGACCTGCACCGAAAAGCCTGCGGGGAGCGGCAGCCACCGCAGAGGGCGCCGTGCAGCGGGCATTGCGCGGTGAGCGCGTGGCCGACTGCGAGCCCGCCCCTGCCGAAGTCGCGCCCGTCTGGCTGTGGATCGAGATCCTGCCGTCGGCGGCGGCAACGGCGGGCACGCAGGACGTGCATCGCGCAGCCGGCGCCGGCCGCGCCGACGGCGGTGCGAAACGGCGCCGGACGCGACGCGTCGAGCATCGCCCGAGCCGGGCGCCGCTGCTGCTCGCCTCGCGCGCCGAGGCGCTGCTCACGTGGAGCGAGCATCTGCCCCTGGATCGCGCCACCGACGACGAGGACGACGGCAATGCCACCGCCGCGGCCGACGACATGGAAAAGCTGGCGATCGCGCGCGACAACACCGCGCCCGCCTCGCGCGTGAAGTTCGATCTAGATCTCCCGAGTGCGAGCGTCGACGATCTGCCGCTCGGCCCCGGCGAGACCCTGCCCGAATGGGACTGGAAGACGCAGCGACTGCGCGCCGAATTCTGCCGTGCGACCTTGCTGGTGGCGCGTCCCGGCGATCCGTTCCAGCCCTCGCACGCACTGCGCACCACCGCCCGCCGCGTGCGCCGCCGACTGGAAGTGCTGCGCGCGGCGCCGCGCTGGCAGCGCCGTTGCACCGACGGCGACGATCTCGATCTGGACGGCTGGGTAGACAACGCGGCGGAGGCCGGCGCGGGTCCGCGGTGTTCCGATCCGCCGGTCTATGCGCGACGTGCGCACGTCGAGCGCAGCCTCGCGACGCTGCTCCTGGCCGACCTGTCGCTTTCGACCGATGCCTACGTGAACGACCACGTGCGCGTGATCGACGTCATTCGCGATGCGCTCTTCGTTTTCGGCGAGGCCCTCGACGGCACGGGAGACGCCTTCGCCATGCTCGGCTTCAGTTCGGTGCGCCGCAATCACGTGCGCATCCAGCTGCTGAAGGACTTCGATGAGGCCTGGGCGACCGCGACGCAGACCCGGGTCGGCGCCATCAAGCCCGGTTACTACACGCGCATGGGCGCAGCGGTGCGTTGGGCGACGAGGCGTCTCGCGCAGCGTCCGGAGCGCCAGCGCCTGCTCCTCATCCTGACCGACGGCAAGCCGAACGACATGGACGTGTACGAAGGCCGCTGGGGCATCGAGGACACCCGGCATGCGGTGCACGAGGCGCGAACGGCAGGTGTGCTGCCGTTCTGCCTCAGCATCGACGACGAAGCCCACGACTACCTGCCGCACCTCTTCGGACGGCAGGGCTGGGTGCACGTGCACAGACCGGCGCAGCTGCCGGCACGCCTCGCAGCAGTGTACGGACGACTTACCCGCTGATTACGCCCGGCGGCCGCTCCGACCAACGTCGACAGCGGAACGCGCAGCGCAGCGCACTCATCATGACGAGGAGGGCGCCGCGCTCCCCGGCGCTTCGGCTTCCGGGGGCTTCACGCCGCGTCGAATGCTCATCGACCACCCGATCTCCGTCAGCGCCGCCGGCGGGAGAACGCGCTCCGCCAGCGCGATGACGTCGTTCTCCTCGATCGCCATGTGGTTGCGGTAGACGGTGCAGAACGCACCGACGAGGACACCGTCGAGGCCGTCGATGGCGCCGCGTGCGATCGCTGCCAGTGCCGGTTCGATCTCCGACCAGAGCCGCTCCATCTCGCGATGGTCCGCCACCATCGACGTCACGAGCAGCGCGGCGCGCTGCGCATCCTCGCCGGTCGCGACATCGAGCAGACGCGGAAAGAGATCGCGCTCCTCGTCCGCGTGATGGTGCGGGCCGGCGAGCGTGAAGTAGCGCAGCACGCCGGCCGCCGCCTCGCGCGCAGTC
Source organism: Betaproteobacteria bacterium (assembly GCA_016791345.1). Lineage (NCBI taxonomy): Bacteria > Pseudomonadati > Pseudomonadota > Betaproteobacteria > Betaproteobacteria bacterium. The sequence continues at coordinate 3,096 of JAEUMW010000182.1, forward strand.
TGATCACAGCCATGGCGCTTCAGGTGCGGCACCAGACGCTCGAGCGTCGTGCACTGGTGCGCGATGCGGTCATGACAGGCGCGCAGCATCTCGATCGGTTCGTCGAACCCCGGCAGTGCCGGAACGAGGGGCAGTGTCATCGGCTATCTGCTCAAAGCGCGAGAAAGCCGCGCGGGTCGTGCGTGAGCGCCACGGAGACGACGTAGGAAAAGCTCACCAGCGCGCCCGCGAAGGCGGCAATGCGCATCTGCAGCGTCCTGCCGCGCTTGAGCGCCACCGTGCCGAGCAGGATGTAGACGAAAAGCCCGATCACCTTCGCGGTGAGCCAGCCCGCGGTGCCGGGATACGCGCCGAGCATGACCGCCATGGCAATCGCGCTCGCCAGCAGCACGGTGTCGACCACGTGCGGCGCCACGCGCGCCCATCGTCCCCGGTTTCGCAGGGTCCCTCGAATCATCCAGACGCCCCGCACGACAAAGAGCACGATGGTAATCGCGACACAGCCGACGTGCACGTTTTTCAGCAGCGTGTAGGTCACGGAATCCAGAACCAGCCGTGGCTGCCCGCCACGGCGCCGGCGACCGCAAGCAGGCTGATCGAAAGCAGGAACCAGTGCATGCGTTGAATCAGCGCGAAGGTGCCGACCGGATCGCGCTCCGCGCGGGCGAGGAAGCGGCGATGGAGCACGAGCGGCTCGAGGACGAAGAGCATCATCGTGAAGATCGCCCACACGATCACCATCGCGTGCATCCACCAGAACGCGGGCTGCACGAAGCGATCCCAGGCGTCCATGTACTCGATCATGTAGAACCCCGACAGGCCGGTGACGAGCGTGGTGAGTCGCGCCTGCCAGGCAAAGCGGCGCTCGACGCGCTCGAAGAACGCCACGCGCTCGTGCGGAGCCTTCATGTTGCGCACCGCGGGCAGCAGGATGGTCGTCACCATGGCAACGCCGCCGATCCAGAACACCACCGCGAGCACGTGCAGCACCCGCGCGAGTGCGAAATCGTTCACCTGCGCCGGACCCTCAACCGGGACGCTGGTCGACCCGTGGCGCGAGGTATATCGGCAGATAACGCCACACCCAGGACGCGAAGCACGCCAGCCAGAGAACGCCGGCCATTAGAGTCAGCGCATGTCCGGCGCCGGCGCCAACTCCCGGCAGGTCGCCCGCGACGCGCAGCAGCGCGGAGCCGAGCATGCCGAGGAAGCAGTGCCAGGTCAGGCGATCGGCCGTCAGCATGCGGCCGGAATGGCCGAGGGAGACACGCGAGACCATGCCGATCACCATCGCCGAGAAGTAACCGATGGTCATGGCGTGCAGCGGGGCGCGGCCGAGCACGTGTTCGCCGGTGACGAGCAGCACCAGGCTCTGGATCGCGAAGAGGGCAAGGGCGAGCGCCAACGCCGCGAGCGACAGATGTAGCACCGCCAGGAGGTGGATCCGGAAGCTGCGGAAGAATCCCCAGAGCAGCGCGAGAAGGCCGACCGTCACGCACATAGGCAGATCGAAGAGCCAGGTCCACTGCGGGTAGCCCAAGATGACGAGGGCACCGTGCCCGAGGCTGCCGGTGAGCAGCAGGGCATGCGACCAGGGTGGCCGAGCGATGGCCGGATCCTGCAGCGCGCGTGACGCAAAGAACGGGACCATGCGGTTGCTGATGCTGATGAAGACCGGCAGCGCGAAGAACCAGATGCCGCCTTCGCTGAAGAGCAGCGGCAGCCACGGTGAACTCCAATACAGTGCCGCCACCAGGCTGGCGACGCCGATCCAGCCGAAGCTCATGGCCGCGCAGAGAATGGCAGCGTGGCGCACGTCCTCGGCGGTCAATGCGATCAGCCGAAACAGCGCCGCGAGCCCGACGCCCCAGCCGGCGAGCACCAGCAGCAGCGCAGCGGTGATGAGTTCGCGGTTGGCGAGCAACGCCGGGTAGAACAGCGCGCAGCCGGCAGCCATGAGCAGCATCGCCGGCAGGTAGAAGCCGCGTGGCACCTTGACGTTGAGCCAGTTCGGCACTGCGGTCATGAGGAAGCCGAACATGAAGAACGGCAGAAAAGCGTAGATCGCGAGAAAGGCG